>WGAA01000022.1 GCA_015489285.1 Anaerolineae bacterium
CCACCAACCCACCGGGGGTGTCCGAGGCTTCCACAATCACAGCCCCTGCACCGTCGCCGAAGAGAACGCACGTGGAACGATCTTCCCAGTCCACAGTGCGTGATATGGTCTCCGCGCCGATAACAAGGACGCGTCGAAAAGCGCCTGAAGTAATGAGGAAGTGAGCGTTCACAAGTCCGTAGACAAATCCAGAACACCCGGCCACTAGCGTGAACGCGGGCACATTCGTGGCTCCTAAATCGGCTTGAATCTGTGTGGCTACCGCCGGCATGAGGTAATCTGAGGAGGAAGTGGCGGCAATGATAAGATCGATGTCGGTGGGTTTTATCCCGGCCTTCTCGATAGCGCGACGCGAAGCGGCCACGGACATGGTTCGGGTGGTCTCGTCGGGCGCGGCAATGCGCCTTTCCCGAATTCCCGTGTGCTCGACAATCCACTCGTCGCTGGTGTCGACCATTTTCTCCAGGTCAAAATTCGTCAATCGACGTTCGGGCACGTACATCCCCCATCCGCTAATGCGGGTGTAACGCGACATTGCCCCCTCCTTCCCCAACTAATGAGCTGAACGTCGATGAAGATAATATCCCACTCCCCCCGCGGCCACCGATAAAAGGGAAGCAATGGCCGCTCCCCAGAACCAATATGTGCGCAGCGGACCAAGAAGGCGTTTTCGTGTCCCGACGACATAGCGACGTCGAAACGCACGAAGCAACTCCTGACGCAGTCGGGCCCGAAAGGAATGCGGGGCGTGGACAGGACGATATACTCCTCTAAGCTCTTCGGCCAGATCCATCAGGGCAAGAAGCTCAGGAAATTCCCGGGCTAAAAGCCGAGCTCGCTGCACACGCGCCTTATCCCCCGCAATCAACGCATCAGCATGCTCCTGTAAGATATCTTCCCACGATAAACGTTGGCTCATGAAGACCTCCTATTGCCTTCCCCCCCTTCTGCCTCCCGGCCGTCGGACTTCAGCCGGCGTCGCAAACTCACAAGCGTTCGGTGATATAAGGATTTGATGGCCCCCTCCGTTCTCCCCATGATGCGGCCGATTTCCGCGTTGGAAAGACCTTCGACAAATTTCAAGTACAACAATTGCTGTCGATCCGGGGGGAGACGTCGTACCTCCTCCAAAAGGCGCTCTTGCTCCTCCTGCATCAGAATGTGGTCCTCGGGTCGCTTCCCGTCTGCCTGGTGATATAACAGGCCCTCTAAGGAAATTTCTGCCCGCCGAGATCGATCACGCAACCAATTTGCTAACATGTTATGAGCGATCCGGTAAAGCCAAGCCGAAACAGGAACCCCGCGGTCCTCGAAAAGGTGGACTCGTTCGATAAGGCGGTGAAAAAACCGAGCAGTCAACTCCTCTGCATCCCCTGCATCCCCTACGCGATAATAGAAGTACGCGTAGATTTTATCAACATAACGTTCATAGAGCGCGGCAAACGCCTCCGGATCTTCCCGTGCTCGGTAAAGTAATTCCTTATCACTAGGCCGTTTCCCTAAATTCACTTGTCCCCCTCGGGTCCGGCCACATGTAGTAACACCGGACATGTAAAGTCGTCGCGTGCACGTGGAGTATACCGGCTCCTCTGCTCCCGGTCAACCTTGATTAAACCGCATTGATAGGGTCCGAGGACATTCAGGAGGGGAAAGCGAAAAGACGCCCTAACAAGGGCAGACACGCGTGTGAACACGGAGGGGATGCCAACAGGGAGGAAGGGTTGGGTGGGAATGGAGCTTGAGGGTTCGAAAGATCGAAGGAGGGAGGGTGATGAGAACGATGTCATCCCGGGATCGAAGCACGAGTTGGGGTTTGCCACGCCAGCGCGTGATGACGCCCCGGAGGCGATACCAGGCGTTTACCTTAAACACCCGAGCCGTGAACCCGAGGCGTTTGGGCAAATACACCCACACCTCGTGGCCTGCACTGCTTAGCAGGACCGTGCGTTTGTACACGCGACGAACATAACCGCTCAGACGGACAAACGTTCCCGGACGTGGGGACTCGGCCGGCCAACCGATCACATGCGGTCGAAGGCGAGGGCCTTGCACCAGTTGCACGTCTTGAGGAGAGGTCGGGATGATTTCCACCTCTCCGTGATATACCTTCAAGCGCCCTCGGATATGAACCCATGCACCTAAAGCCAAGGGGGGAACAGCCGTGGCTCGTTTCCCGCGCCACGGGAGGTACACCCGTATGCCTGCGGTCGCGTCCGCTATATAAAACGTCCGTTTCCCCACGTATCCCGGGGGCAAGATCACCATCCCGGTGACAGAGATGCGTGTCCCCTCCTTCAGTCCATGGGCCCGCCGGATGGAGGTCCGCAGGTAGGGAATAGGAGGTGAGGCCTTGCGGGATGTGGGATGAGAGGATCCGGCGGGATGGGGTGGGATAGGTGTAGGGGGTGGAGGCGGCGTTGGAGGTGGAGGACGGTTGGGTGCCCCCGGTGAGGGGGGATAATTATCGGTCCAAGGACCTAACCCGTCTACGGTTCGCGCCCAAGCGTGGGCGTCCGTGGGCCGCGTCGCCGTGTAACGAAACGCATCCACGGGAGCACCATCAGGGCCCAGAAGACGAACTTCGTCCCCTCCGTTGTTGAGAGCGATGTGCGTGTCCCGGTAGTAAAACACAAGAAAACCGTGAGGAGCGATAGTCGTGCCAGAAGGAATATGCCAGGGACGGGATCCTCTCTCGGCATCGTCCAACCACCAGCCACTTAAATCCACACGGGTATCGTGGGGGTTGTACAGCTCGATCCATTCATCATGAGCATTGGCTACACCGTCCCCATCCCAATCCACAGTCCCCGCGGGGGCAGGCAGGAATTCGTTGAGAGCCACAAAAGGCACCGGAGTGGGTGTCGGCGTGGGGCTCGGACTGGGCGTAGGGGTGAACGTCAAGTGGGGTGTGGGGCTCGCCGTGGACGTAGGAGTCGAAGACGGAGTCGGACTCGGGGTGGGCGTCGATGTAGGCGTTGGTGTCCGGGTTGCCGTGGGCGTGGAAGCCGATGTTGACGTGGGTGTAGGTGTGAAAGTCGCGGTCGGCGTGGGGGTCCATGTAGGTGTCGCAGTGGGAGTGGGACTGGGCGTCGGATAGGGACCAGCCCGTCCGGGGGCAGGATGTGCCTGCCCCACCCAGTCGCCAGCACTGTCCGAATCACGACCGGGTGGCAGGCGCTCGATGGAGGCCCCCACCGGGCCGCGCGGCACTGCGGGAGAAAAGGCCGTCGTGTTCCTGCCCCAGGACACCGCGTCCACCGGCATGTGCAGGGGATTGAGGAGAAGGAGCACGTCCCCGCGGTTGCCGAGGCCATTGCCTATACGCCCGTCGGAGATCCCGTAGAGCGGCGCCGGAGAAGAGGGATAGTCTTGCCGAAAGGCCCCGGGATCCGAGGCCAGGGTCAGGAAGCCGTGGGGCGGCAGGATCACGGCCGGAAGGGGATCGTGGGCGCCACTACCGTCTGCCACGGACCATCCCGCCAGCGAGACAGGGCGGTCCAGGGGGTTGTAGAGGTCGAACCACTCGTGACGTGTGTCCTCCCGCCCGGCCTGTGGAGGATCGAACATCACCTCCTGAATGAGCACGCTGCCGGG
>WGAA01000023.1 GCA_015489285.1 Anaerolineae bacterium
ACTGCCTGGCTCGAAGACAAAGTGAACTCTACAAAGCCAACTTATCTTCAAGTTACGCATTACGAATCACGCATCACGTATCACGCATTACGTACCCACTGCCGAATTCCATCCGACCACGCCAACGTCCCCTCGGCGCCTGACGTCACGCATCACGTCCCCCCTGACGCCTCTCGCCGCGCCGTTTGGATTCCCCCGGCCCCTATGCTATGATCTTCCGCAAAAGTACGCAAGAGGACAGGAGACGTTGAACGCGAGGAGAAAAGTACTGGTTATCGGGTGGGATGGGGCCACGTTTAGCGTCATCGATCCCCTATTGGCCGAGGGGAAGTTGCCCACGCTGGCCCGGTTACAACGTGAAGGGGTGCGGGCGACGCTGACGTCCACCATGCCGCCGAACTCGGCCCCCGCGTGGACCTCCTTTCTCACGGGGGTGAACCCGGCCAAGCATGGGATTCTCGACTTCCGGGAGATGGACCTGCGCCGCTACGACCTGTACACGGGCGATTTCGTCAACGCCACCGCGTTCGCGGGGCACACGATATTCGATCTCATCGGCCGGCACTCCCGGGGCGTGGTGGCCTTTCGTGTTCCCATGACCTTTCCCGTGTGGCCGATTGAGGGCATCATGGTGGCCGGTTACCCCACGCCCGACCGCAAACGGGCCTACACCTACCCCCCCGATCTGGCCGAACGCCTTACCCCTATCGCCCTGCACAGCCATGACGAGATCCTGAAAGCAGGCATCGAGGAAGAACGTCGCAACGCGGACTTCGAGATCGCGCTCCTCCTGGAACACATGAGCCGCTGGATTCGGGAGGGAGCCCACGATTTCTACATGGCGGTTACCGGCATCACCGACGGATTCCACCACAAGTTCTGGAAATATCACGACCCCTCCCATCCCCTCCACAACCCCCGCTGGTCCGACGAGGAGAAGAACATCATCCGGGAGTACTATCGGCGTCTGGACGCGATGGTGGGGGAATTGCTCTCCCTGGTGGACGAGGAATGGCTGGTCGTGGTCATGAGCGATCACGGGGGAGGCCCGCGACCGTGGCGCACCTTCAACACCAACGCCTGGCTCGCCCGGGAGGGTTGGCTGACGCTCGCGGGGGGTCGGGGAGGGCGATGGGTCCACCGCGTGCTCCGCTACGGGGTGGAATGGGCCCGGAACCGGCTCCCCTTCCGCCAGTGGGTCGTGGAGCACGTGCCCAAACGGCTTCGCCAGGAAGCCCTCGCCGTGCGTCACGCGACCAACCTCATCGACTGGTCCCGCACGCGCGCCTACCGCATCCCCCTGCAATTCCCCGCGGAGGGGATCGAGATCAACGTGCGGGGACGCCAGCCCCAGGGCATCGTCTCCCCCGGGGCCGAGTACGAACGGGTGCGCGCGGAGATCGTGACCGCGCTGCGGGAGCTGAAGGACCCGGAGACGGGCGGGCCGGTCGTGGAATCCGTGTGGACGCGCGAGGAAATCTACGTGCCGGGCAACCTGGACGCGGTGCCGGACATCGTCTTCACCACCGTGCCCCACCTGGGATGCGGCGCGGACCTCTCCTCCGTGTTCTCCCACGTGCCCCTCTCCTTCCTGGAACGCCTGAACGGGGAGCACACCATGGAGGGCATTGCCTACTTTTGGGGGCACGGGGTCCGCTCGGGGGAGCGGGGTCGGGTCCACATGCTGGACATGGCGCCCACGTTGCTCTGGGCGATGGGACTTCCCGTTCCCGAGGCCATGGACGGTCGGGTGCGGCGGGATTTCTTCCTCGAGGAGGAAGCCGCGCGTCCGGTGGAGCGGGTCGACGTGCCCTGGGATGTCGGCGGCGTCGAGAACCTGAGCGAGGCCGAGCGTGCGGCCATCCATCGGGCCCTGGCCGGCCTGGGGTACGTGGAGGAGTGAGCCGGGCGAGCATGAACGTTTTGTCATCTTCCTCAAGGGCTCCGTTCATCCGGGGTTCATCTTAAAGGGCTATACTTGAGGATATCGGACCGGGCAAAGGGCGTGAGCGCGGCGCCCTTTGACATTCCCCCATGACGGTCCGCCTCCGAGCGGGAGAAGTGGGTGGACAGGGAGGCCATTACCGTTTTACACGTTATCGATACATTGGGGCTGGGCGGAGCCGAGCGGTTTCTCGTCGGCCTGGTGACTCATTTGGACCGGCACCGCTTTCGCCCCCTGGTCGCCTGGATTACTGCGAGCGGCCCCTTCGAGGAAGATTTGCGGCAGGCCGGCGTGCCCGTCATCGGCATCGGAGCGCGCGGTCATCGGGACGTGGCCGCGTGGCGACGTCTGGCCCACGTGATGCGGCAAGAGGGGGTGCACATCGTGCACACCCACCTCTTCGTCGACGGGTTCTACGGCCGCCTGGCCGCGCTGTGGTCCGGCGTACCCGTTCGCATCGTAACTCAACAGAACGCGTATGACGACCCGGGCCGACGTTTGCCCGCCTGGCAGATCTGGGCCAACCGGCTCCTCGTGCCGGTGACCCAGCACTTCGTTGCCGTATCCCAGGCCGCGAAGGAGTACCTTCACAAGGTAGAATGGGTGCCGCGGCACAAGATCTCCGTCGTGCCCAACGCCATCGAACCGCCGCCTCCCGTCCCCGAGGAGGAGGTGCGGGCCCTGCGGGCCGCGTGGTTGGGCGCGGGACACTCGGGCCCCCTTATCGGCACGGTGGCCCGGCTCGAGCCGCAAAAGGGGCTGGACGTCCTCATTCGGGCCCTCCCCCTGGTGCGCCGGACGTTGCCGGGGGTCCGCTGTGTCATCGTGGGGCAGGGCGCGCTGGAGCCCGAACTGAGGGCGCTGGCCCGAGAGCTCCGCGTGGAGGAGCACGTGGTATTTGCGGGCACGCGGCGGGACATCCCCGCAGTTCTGGCCGCGCTGGACCTTTTCGTCCTGCCCTCGCGCTTCGAGGGGCTCTCCTTAGCCCTGCTGGAAGCGATGGCCGCGGGGAAACCCGTGGTGGCCACGGCCGTGTCGGGCACGGTGGAGGTCATCGACCCGGGACGGACGGGGATTCTTGTGCCGCCCGAGGACGAAGGCGCTCTGGCCCGGGCCGTCCTGGACCTGCTCACCCGGCCCCGGGCCATGCAAGCCCTGGGCGAACGGGCTCGGGCATACGTGTTGCAACACTACACCATAGAGAGGATCGTGCACCAGTACACCCACATCTATGACGAGCACACAGGGCACAAATCTCTTGCAGGAGGATGATCAAAACATGAAACGACGTACCTTGATGTTGGTCAGTGTACTCTTCATTGCCGTCCTATTGGCGACTACGGCCTGGTGGATCCTGGCCGATACGGGAACGACTCCGGTCACGCCGCCCCGAACCGACAACACCGCGGCCGACGGACAACGTCCCGACTATCTCGCGCCCGTGTACAAATTCGAGACCAAACCGGGCATCTACGTTTGGGGAGGGCCGTATCGGGGCCTTCTCCCCGAAGGCAACGAAAACCTGGGCACCACCTTCCCCATTCGGGGACATGTGGCCGCGTTCAACTGGGACAGCCTCGTCGATGTGGACCCCTCGACGGGGCATTACATCTGGTACTTCGGCTCCATCGACGCCTGGCTGCGGGAACAGTGTGACCGGCCGGGCATCAAGCCCAAGGACCGTTTTGCGGCCTTCTACATCGTTCCCTACACCTCGTCACCCGCGCCGGGCACCAAGCACCTGCGCATCCCCCGTTACATGTACGACCCCTCGAACCCGTACAGCAATCCTGATGAGGCGCGCATCCCCTACGACTTCGGGGGCACGAGCCCGGATGACGGCATTCCCAAGTACTGGAGCTCCTACTTCCAGGCGGAGTACGCCAAACTCATCGCCCAGTTGGGCCGGAAATACCGCGATCGGGGGAATTGTCTGGGCTTCATCGGCATCGGCACCGGGCGGGACGGGGAGACCGCGCCCGCGGACATGTGGAGCCGCTCGGACCTGCGCGCCCTGCTCCGCAGCAGCGGGCTCACATCGGACGGCTGGGTCGCCTACGTCAACCGGGTGACCGAGCTCTACGTGCGGGCCTTCTCCGGCGTGGACTGTGAGGGGCCCAACCACCTCTGTGTGCCCCTGCTCCTTCAGGCGGCCCCCTATTACCTGGCCCCCAGCGAGCGCAAGCGTTTCACCGACTACGCGGCCAGTCTAGGGGTTGGGGTCTCCATCAACGGCCTCTACCCCGAGCAGACCGGCGCCATCATGGGAGATGGGACGGGGATGTACGAACCCCTCCTGCGTCACCCCGATGTCCCCGGCTCCTTCGAGACGTACCTGCAAAACTTCGCCTGTACCACCGAGGAGTGGAGCAAGCGGCACATCTACTGGGCCGTCATCAACGCGCTGGACAAGCACATCGACTTCCTCCGGCCCAAGGTCGACCTCTTGTTGAAGCCCAATCCCAACCTGTCCAACCCGTACGACTATCCCTGCCCCTGGGCCTTCTGTCAGTACCCCGAATGGCAGGTGAAGTGGGACAACGTCCACCTGCTCAAGTGGATGTCCAAATACCTGGGGGTGACCCGGGACACGACGCCGGATGTGTGGGTCGCCCTGCGGGCGCATCGGGAACCCTTCAACGTCTGCTGGAAGTCGGACACCGCTCAGATCGGGTTCCAGCAGGGGAATTACTCCTTCTGGCTCTACCAGGAGGACATCCCCACCGGCATTACCGTGCCGGAGACCAACGCCAACGAGGACCAGTTCGGCATCCCCGTCAACCGCATGGGGTTGAACCTGAACCCGTATAACCCCAACCTGCCGGATATCAAGGAGGCCTGGTACATCCGGCGTACCGACGCGGTGAACGGGAGCCCCTACATGTTCTTCAACGTGGACGACGGATACCTCTACGGGGGCTCCGCGACCGTCACCGTCACCGTCACCTACATCGACATGTACACGGACACCTTCAGCCTCCACTATCAGGCCCTGGACGCGCCGGACAAACCGGCCAAACTCGTCGCGCTCTACGAAGTCCCCCACATCTACGAGGAGGACAAGCGCACGCCTATCACCATTACCGTGGGCTCCACCGTGGTGCAGAAGGAGGGGACGAAGACCTTGCGCCAGGCCGTCTTCCTCCTGGAAAACGCCCACCTCATGAACGGGCTTCCCCTGGACCGGGGAGGGATGGACTTCTACATCGACTCCAACGGCGACGGCGACGAGTGGATCCACATGGTATCCCTCACCTATGACAAGGATACCTTCGTCCCCGAACCCACGCCCACGCCCAGCCCCACGCCGACCGTCACCCCCACCCCTTCACCCACGCCCAGCCCCACGCCGACCACCGCACGCGTGGCAGGGGTGGTGTGGAACGACCTGAACCAGAACATCCTGATGGAGAGCGGCGAGCCCCCCATCGTGGGCGTCCAGGTGAAACTTCTCGACCAGACGACGCTGACCGAGCGGTATTCGGACGTGACCGACGACGTGGGGATGTACGAATTCCCCGCGGTGGAACCCGGTTCCTACGTGCTGAAGGTCATCCCGCCCGACGGGTACGAGTTCGTCCTGCCGCCCTCTCCCGATTACGACAACGGTTACCCGTTGGGCGCGCTGGCCGCCGGGCAGTCCCTGACGTGGAATGTGGCCCTTCACCAGCTGCCCACACCCACGCCGACCGTCACTCCCACGCCGACGACAACGCCGACCCCCACGGCCACGCCCACCCCGGCGCCGCCTCAACTCACGGGCACCGTCTTCGTGGACGCGAACGGGAACGGCGTCCGGGACGCGGGGGAGGAAACTTTAGCCCACGTGCGTCTCTCCCTCTACCGCATCGATGGGAGCACGCGGACCCCGGTCACCACGGTGGAGAGCGATGAGGACGGCCTATACAGCATCGTCCTGCCCGGCGCGGGATCCTTCGTGCTCGTGCAGGGCCATGTGGCCGGTTACATCCCGTCCACGGGGTACGAGCAGACCTTCACCGCGGCGTGGGAGGAAGATTACACCGTCGACTGGCCCAATCGGCCTATTGCCGCTCGGCACTGGATACCGTTACATGTGGAGAGATGAGAATATCTCCCAGATCTCCCAGACTTCCGAAGTCTCGCGGACTTCGGAAGTCTGGGGTGCCCGACGACGTGATGCGTGATGCGTAACTTGGACAGGAGAGTTGGCATTGTAGAATTAGCCCTGTGTGAGCGCCATCTGGTTACTCGTTACTCCGTTACTCGTTAGCGTGAGGCTTTGCTTTAATGAGCACGGCGGTTCAGCGCCGTGCGAACCCCGGCCTGCCGGGGCACGAGGGTGGCATTGTGGAATCAACCTTGTGTTCACGCCATCCTGTCGTTCGTCGTTGGTCGGTCGTCGGTCGTCATCCGTCAGGCGCCGGTGAGGAGGTCGGCACTGGAGGCGCAGCTTGGCTCTGCAACGTAATCCGTGATGCGTAATACGTAACTCGAAGACAAGTTGGCTTGGTGGAGTCAACCTTGTCTACACGCCATCCGGTTACTCGTTACTCCCAGAAACACACTTTGCAACGAGGAGGGGGACATACGATGAATTATGCACGACGCGTACCTGTGTGGGTTGGTGTCCTTATCGTCCTGGTGGCCCTTGTCGTTCTGAGCGTCTCTTACGTGTGGGCCCAGGGCGACGCGCCCAACCCCCAAGCCGTCCAGGTTCCGGTGACGCCCGGTGTGCGCTACCCCGGCGTCTACATTACCGGCAATTACCTGGCCTACCCCGATTCCTTCGATTCCCGGGACAACACCCCTTACGCGGCCGAGGGCGACCTGGTGGTCGTCAACTGGGCCTACATCGAGGACCGGGTTCCCGGCCAGTATGACTGGCGGGATCTGGACAAGGTCGTTGCCTGGGCCCGAGGACGGGGCAAGCTGGTCAGCATCATGATCACCACCTACAACGGGTGGTACAACGGCGGCGTGGTCAACGCCATGCCCCGGTACCTCTGGGATCCGGATAACCCCTACTACCAGAGCACCTACAAGGACGGTCTGGACGACGGCCTGCCGCCGATTGTGGACGCGGGGGAGTGGCGTTGTGCCGGCCATCCCTCCCATCAGGGGTGCGTCAACGGCCATTGGGTCTTCCCCCGCTACTGGAGTCAGGCCTACCGCGAGCGGTATGCCGCCTTCCTCCGGGCCCTGGGGGAACGGTACGGCGATGAACCCCTCATCGAATTCATCGCTATGGGCATCGGCATGTACGGCGAGAACTACGCGGTGGACTACTGGGCCCGCGATCTCAAGGACCTCCTCATCCGGGAGATGCAGCGGGACCTGAACACGAAGCAACTCTTCTGCGAGACGTGGAATCCCCCCTGTACCCGTCCTCTGGACGTGTGGGTGGACTTCGTCCAGGAGCTGGAGGACGTGTACCGCAACGCGTTCCCCAACAAGGTCGTCCTGGTGCAGCAGGCCGATTCCATCTGGAACGGGGATGACAAGAAGCCCATCCTGGACCACGCGAACAGCCTGACCCCGCCCGTGGGGCTCTCCTTCAACATGATGTACCCCCAGTGGTTCTGGGCTTACGGCACGGGCAAGCTCTTCTTCGACCTCTTCCCTCCCCACGGCCCGGAGGATTCCCTGGGGCAGCGGAATTACCACTTCCCCGTGGCCGTGGAGGGGTACTGGAACTGGATCGGTTGCGAGGGGGACACCCAGGTGTACTGGTCCTTCCTCAGCGCGCTGAGCAAGCACACCGACTACTGGCGCCTGAACTACGACCTCCTCGTCCACCTGGACCGGCGCACGTACGCGCCCAAGTGGGACGACCCCCGAACGTCCGTCATCGACATGATCCGCCGCTGGAAGCCCTATCTGGGACGGCAGCTCGGTGGGCCCAGGGAGCAGGAGCCCCCCGGTGTCTTCGTCGCGCTGCGCGACCACCGCTCCCCCTGGTTCACCTGCATGCGGAGCGGTCCCCCGGTGGACAGGCAGCGTACCGGGTACGGCTATCCCGAGTACGGGGACTACACCTACTGGCTCTACCACGACCGGAATGTGCCCGGCGGGCGGAGCGTCGCGGAGACGGGATTCCCCTACGTCATGGTGTGGGATGAGGCGGCCAAGGGGTTCGACAGCGTGCCCTACGTCTCCGTCGAATCCATCGGCAACCCCCACCTGACGTGGCCCGATTACAACCCGCACCCCTACAACTCCAAACTCCCGCGCACGAAGGAATCCTGGGTCACCCGCCGTACCGACATCGCCAGCGGCAACAGCCGCATGTACTTCAAGATCGACGACCGATACCTCCACGATGTCCCCGAGGGAACGCCCATCACCATTACCGTCACCTACCTGAACGACACGGGGGATGCCTGGTCCCTCGTCTACGATTCCCACAGTGGGCCCAAGGAGATCGTCGTGCACAACGACGATCCCGAGCCCGCGGGTCTGGGCGGGGGTCAGTGGATCACCCACACCTTCGTCATCACCGACGGCCGCTTCGCCAACGGGCTCATGGGGCAGAGCGACTTCTACCTGGACGCGTCCGCGGGGCGGACGGACGGCCAGGACAACTGGTTCCACATGGTCCACGTGACCAAGGGGCCGGCCTACATG
>WGAA01000024.1 GCA_015489285.1 Anaerolineae bacterium
CCGGTACCACCTGGCAGGAACACCGGATAGACCTCAGCGCCTACCGGGGGCGCCGGATCACCCTGCGCTTCGACGTGCGGACGGACGCGTCGTTACCGACGGCCTTTTTCCTGGACGACATCGCCCTCGACGTTTGCACCCCTGCGCCCACATCCTCGGTGCACGTGTACCTCCCCTGGATGACGACCCGTTAAAGAGTGCTGACGCGATACGGCCCTCATCGTCTCCACGATGAGGGCCGTATGTTTTACGTTATCGATTCGAGGGTTCGTCTCAGCGCGTGAGATAGCTGATGAAGTACTTGTGTTTCAGGTCCAGACGCCCCTTCGTCCTGACGACGATGGGGCCTACAGCAGTTCCCTCCGTCGCGGAGACCAGGCGATAGTAGTACGTTCGGCCGGGCTTGACCTGACGGTCGGTGTAGCGGAAGAGCTGGAACCGTCCCTGGTCCCCCACCTTTTGCACAGGATAGGGCGTGAGAAGGGTGTACCCGCGCTCGGGTAGCAAGGAGCGGTAGATGTAGAACCCCTCATCACCGGATGTGCTGGTAGCACGCCATTCGAGAGTGATGTAATTCCACCCCGTATCGCTTTCCACACTGACAACGTGGACCGCGGTCGGCAGCGTGTACCCCACCTTGTGGTCGGTCGACACCTGTCCACAAGTGAGGGTGACGTTGAACTCGCGTGGGGTCGAGTTGCCCATTCCCTCTACCGGTGCCGCTTCTACGTGGTACTGTCCGGGGGGCAGATTGGTGAAGGTGAAGACCCCCTCGTAGTCGCTGAACTCCGTCCACTGGTCACCGAACTGATTCGTCGCGGTCACCGGCACGTTTCCTATGCCCAGCGTCTCGCTGTCCTCTTTGATCCCGTTCCCGTTGCTATCCAGCCAGAGGAGGCCACCGATGGTTACCGGTTGGGCGTAACCGAAGTCCACATCCAGGTTGGTAATGCCTTCGGGCAACGTGACGCGGACCGGATTGGTCGCGGTCGTCAACACCATGCCCGGTACGGTCGTTTCGTCCACGAAGACCCAATACGTGCCTGCATCCAACCCTGCGAACTGGTAGCGGCCGTCGCTGTTCGTGCGGGTTTGAGCAATGAGCGTATCGCCGGTCCCCGGGTTGAACACGTTGTTCCCGTCATCCTGGTACAGGAGCACACGGACGTTGGCCAGACCGTTTTCCCCCGGATCCTGGATTCGGTTGCCGTTGCAATCGTGCCACACCAGATCGCCGATGAGACCGGTGGAAGAGATGGTCACGCCGGCCTGATCCTGATCTCCGGCCACGGGCTGCCCGTAAGCCTCTGCCCCGTCGACAATGGCCTGGTTGACGCACTCACCGCTCGTGTCCAGCACCTGGAAGGGAACCCGTACCACGAAGGACTCGCCGGGTTGGAGATATCGTCCAAAGGAGAGGACCAGGTTCATCCACTCTATGCGTCCGGGACTGCTGTTTTGTTCCGGTGGTGTAGCCGTCTTGGGCAGGTATTGGAGACACGTGGTGTCGTAGATGTCCAACAGAGGGATCTTGGTAAGGGCCACGTTCCCAATGTTCTTCACCCGGATCTCGAAGACGACGGTATCACCGGGCTGAGCATGCCCGTCCGAGGGAGAGACCAGTTGTTTGGTGACGTCGATGTTCGTGCCGGTGCTGCCGCCAGGCACCTGGAAGCCGAAATCCTCTTCGGCCACGCCACCGCTGCTCAGGTTGACCACCCGAGGGTTGGGTGGGGTGTCGAGGGTAGCCCCGACGGGAAGGTCGGCGTCGGTCTCATCCACCTCCACGTAGTAGGTGCCCGGTGGGAGGTGATGGAAGCAGTAACGTCCCACGCTGGACGTGTGTTGGGCGTTGATGAGATGGTGGGCGTTGTCGTAAAGGCGTACCAGGATGTTCTGCAGGGGCAGGTCGCCGCTGTTGAAGATGCCGTCCTCGTTGGCGTCGAGGAATACATCCCCACAAATGCGCCCGGCTGCGGGGGTTCCTGTGGGGGTGGGCGTCGGTGTGGGCGTGACGGCCGAGGAGGGCGCCAGGCCAAAGTGCAAGGAAAGGATCTGGTGGCAGGGCGAGATCAAGGTGGCCCCTTGCGGGTTGTTGCTCGTTACCGTGTAGCCCGCAGGTGGCACGACGGTAATAGTGTATAGGCCAAGGGGAAGACCACCCACTTGCCACCATCCGTTGGAGTTGGTCGTGACCACACGGTTCACCGGTCCGGAGATGCGGACGGTAACGCCGCCGACACCGGGCTCGGTGGGATGCTGATAGGTGCCGTTGCGGTTCAGATCCTGGTATACTTTCCCGCCCAGCGCGGTGAAGCAGCTGGTAGGGGTTGGGGTCGGCGTTGCCGTGGGAGCGCCGGTGGGAGTGGCCGTAGGTGTGGCCGTAGGGGTAGGCGTGAAAGTAGGTGTCGGTGTGGGGGTGTCTGTGCCCCCGCTGCTCGAGCCCGAACCCGTGGGCGTGGGAGAGGGTGTGAAAGTGGCCGTCGGAGTGGGAGTGGGGGTGGCCTGTCGGTTCTTGAAGCGGATGTACGTACAATCGGGCCCCGCGTTGACCGGTGCGTCAAAGCTAGGGGCAGTGACAGGCACCCATCGGGGTTGCATCTCTTCCCAGAAGGTATACCAGCCCACAGGCAGGTTGTCGAAGCGGAAGTAGCCGGTGCCGTCGGTGACCCGGGTGTAAACGGGGCCTGTGCCATCTGCCTTCTGCGCGTGAATGACCCACCCGGGGAGTCCCACGTGGAGGTCGTCGATCTTGTGGCCCTCCACACAACCGTAACGGGTCGTCGTCGTGGGGGTCGGCGTGGGCGTCCATGTTGGCGTCCACGTGGGCGTGTGTGTGGGAGTGGGAGAGGGCGTTGAGGTTGGGGTGGGTGTAGGAGTCGGGGTCGGGGTAGCCGTAGGCACGACGACCGTTCCACAGGCCGAATCCTGGGCCCGAGGCACGTCGATGTTCAGCGTGTCCTTGGCCCCGTCCACAACTGCTGTATTGCACGCTTCTCCCGCGTTTTCCAGCACCAGGAAGGTCACGTCGACGGTGACCGTTTCCCCAGGGCTCACGTTCCCCCGATAAAGGGTCAAATCGTTCCAGTGGAGGGAATTACTTCCCTGGCTGTTGGGCGTATAGGTAGCCGACTGGTATTGAAGTCGGGTGTTGTCGAAGGTGTCGTCCAGGGGCAAGATATCGATGGTGGTTGCCCCGGTGTTACGGATGGTAATGCGGAAGACGGCCGTGTGTCCGGGCGTCAAGGGTTCCGCGGTAAGCAATGTTTTATTCACTTCGATGGACACGGCCTCAGGCGCAGCCAAGGATGATGCTGCGTGAACCCACCCATGCCCTACAGTTAGGGTCAGCAGCAACAAGAGGGCGATGCTTAGTGTCCAAAGGAGTTTTCCATGGGTGCGCACGTTTTGCCTGTACATGAGTTTTTCTCCTCACTCTCAAGGGTCCGCGACTATGTGTTTCCTCTTGGGGCCATACCGGTTGATCCCCGTACAACGAACATAGTGTGCGTTTTTCGCTTGCTACCAGTATATCAGAAAACCCCCTAAACGAACCTGACAAAATCCTGTCAGTTTTCCCCCTTCGGAGAAATAGACGGCCGTGTCGGTGGTTTTGTTATTGGTGAGTAGAGGACGTCTCGGAAACCCATTGCGTCGGCTCCTCCTGCACGGGTTGGGGAATGTACACGCTGAAACGGGCGCCGCCGAGGGGGCTTTCTTCCACCCGTAAAAGGGCGTGATGCGCGTGGGCGAGGGTACGGGCCAAGGCCAGGCCAATGCCCAGCCCCTCGTGGTGTCGGGTCTCCACCTCCTCGATCTGGTAGAACTCCTGGAAGATGCGCTCCCTTTCGCCGGGGGGAATGCCCGGCCCCGAATCGTCCACGTGGATGACAAAGTCGTTTCTCACCCGTTCGGCGGAGACGCGAACACGCCCTCCTTCAGGGGTGAACTTCAGGGCGTTGCGGAGGAGGTGGTGCAAGATGGCCGCAACGTGTTCCGGGTCGAAAAGGGCGTAAGCGGCTTCGGGCGCGATGTGACTTTCCAGGGTGATCCCCTTGGCTTCCGCTTGAGGTCGGTATTCTTCCAGGAGGTGGGCGAGCCACCGGGAGGTGTCGACACGTTGGGGGGTGGGCGCACGTTCCAGCGCGTGCAGGGTCGAAAGCTCGAAGAGGTCTCGGGCCAGGCTCTCGAGTTTCTGCACACTCCGCAGGATGGGGGGGAGGTACGCGTCGAGTTCGGGCAACCCGAGTTCCTGCAGAAGCTCCATGTATCCCTTTATGACGGAAACAGGGGTGCGCAATTCATGGGCGGCGATGTCGATGATCTGCGTTCGCAGGCGGTCCAGGTGCTGTAACTGGTGGTAGGCTTCCTGAATTTGGGAGAAGAGGCGTGCGTTTTGAATGGCCGCGGCAGCCTGGGTTGCCAGGATGGTGATGAATTCCACGTCCCCTTCGATAAAGGGGGTTTTCCCCGGGCGTTTCGTCAGGTTGAGAACCCCCACGAGGGTGCCCTGGTGCAACATGGGGACGCTGATGGAGGAGTAGGCGTTCCGGCCCCGCAGCCAGGGGAGGGCAAAAGGTGGGATATCCCCTTCGGTGAGGATGAGGGGGCGCTGGTGTTCCGCAACCCAGCCGGCAATGCCCTCGCCCACCTTCTGCCGGTGATGTTCGACCACATCCCGCGGCAAGCCGACGGCGGCCCCAATGTACAGGGTCTGGGAACCTTCGTCCAGGAGCATAATGGACCCCCGGTCCGCTCCCGTCTCTTGGATGGCCGTTTCGAGGATGCTCTGCAACAGGTCCGAAAGGTTGGTCAAATCGGTGAAGGCCTGGGCAATGCGGTAGAGGGGGATCATGGCTTGGACTCGCAGCCGTCGCTGCAAGTGGGCGCGCTTTCTCAGGCATGTGTTTAGGCGTTCTACGGCATTTTCGGGGGGCTCCGTAACGTGCCAGAGGATACTGTGTCCTTTTGCCGTGAGGGGAAAGGCCGTGCGAATGTGCTCATCGTCGATGAGGAGCAGAAGGATGAAGTCCTGGTCCGCGCAGCGTTTTTCCAGAGTTTCCAGGGCGCCGATGACGTCCTGATGTGCTGTGGTCAAGTCGGCCAAAACAACGGAAGGACAGGGAGCACCTTCCTGAGAAGGCATACATTCCTCTAGTGTGAACCCTGCTTTTTCCAGCGCGGGGGCCAGGGATGAATAGGCTTGACCGGTGGGTGGTATAACCCGAATCGTTGGTTTCATGCTGTATGTTGCCTCCACGTTGCCGACGATGATGTTCAATGGGGATTATACCACCCGTTCTAAACCGTTGGAAAGTTCCGATTTTAAGGTCTGAAAATATACAAATGCCCGGGGTGAACCCGGGCATTTGTGATGGCGGAGGGGGTGGGATTTGAACCCACGGGGGCGGAACGCCCCACGCGCTCTCCAGGCGCGCGCACTCGGCCGGACTATGCGACCCCTCCTCGAGCGTTATGCGTGTTCAGGTACCGTGTGTCGATGACAGATAAGGTATGGCTGTGTGGCGGAGGGGGTGGGATTTGAACCCACGGGGGCACAAGGCCCCAGGCGATTTCGAGTCGCCCGCACTCGGCCGGACTATGCGACCCCTCCGCGGTGACCGTTTCCAATTATATTCATACGTCACGAGAAGGCAAACGCGGATTGGGAATTGGAACCCAAACCGGGAAGTTTACGAGGGTGGCGACGTCTTCCCTACCATTCCAGCATGTAAGGGCCGCGGTCCTCCTCCCACGGGGCCTCCTCCGGCCCCAGCCAGGAGGTGAGGAGGACCGCGGAAAGGGCGGCAATGAGGGCCGCGGCAATCAGCTGTAAAAGGCAGGAGAAGGACATGAGGAGGAAGAGCCCGGTGGGTGAAAAGACGACTTCCGGCGCCACCCCTGCTTCCTGGTAGAGGGCAACGATATCCGGGGGCAACGAATGGAGGATGCCCGGGGTTCCCCCCATGAGCAGGAGAAGAACGGGGACGAGGAGAATGCCCAACAGGCCGCCGATGAGCCCCGTAATCAAGCCGGCCACCGCCCCCCCGACCGCGATGTCCGTATCCCGGGCCTCGGGCACGTGCCAGTAGGCCACCAGTGCTCCCACGGCAACCCACAAGGCCAAACTGAAGATCCACACGAGGCATTGCCCCGCCAGAGGGACGAGGACGAGGAACTCGATGACAAAGGCGCCTATCGCGCCCAAAATGCCCGCGCGTATCCCCACCCGGATCACGGGTTTCCTACTCCTCTTCTTGGGATGTTCGCACCGTGTCCCCCTGGAGCACCCGTTCGATGATATCGATGAGCTCTCGTGGGCTGAAGGGCTTCACGATGTACGCGGCCGCGCCCTCCTGCTCCAGCGCACGCAGGCGTTCTTCCGTGCTGGCCCGGGCCGTCACGTAGATGACCGGTATGTCCTTCAATTCGGGGTCCTCTCGCAGCTGCGCGTGGAATCGCCATCCGTCAAGGCCGGGCATCATCAAGTCCAGCAGGATGACATCGGGCCTGTGCTCCCGTACCAGCGCAAGCCCCTCGTCGCCATCGTACGCTTTGAGCACGAGATACCCCTTGCGCCTGAGAATGATATCTATCAACTCTGCAATATCCGGTTGATCTTCGATGCACGCGATGACCGGTTGACGTTCGTGTGGCATTGCTCCCCCTCGTCTTCCCGTTGCAAATGATTCTAAGGGCCCAGGTGAGCGGAATTCCGGCCACACCCGAAAGATACCCCCATGCATCATAACATCAACAAACCCGTCGTGCAAACACCGCAACGGGTGGAGCGGAGCATCCGAGGCCGATCCCGGCGGTTTGGTCCCCTTATCGGGCTACTGTATAATCCTGCCATACCCTGTGGAGGGAGTTCGTAATC
>WGAA01000025.1 GCA_015489285.1 Anaerolineae bacterium
GGATGAGTGGGGGATAGAAGCGGGTCGGGTCGGTGCCGGGATAGATGACGACCGGGTTGGGCATCCCCAGGGCCCGCAGGCGTTCCGCGGTGTGGCGGGAAATGGCCACCAGAGGACGGGCGTTGGCCAGCAGGTGGTTGATGGCACTCCGGTACCACAGGCGTTGCGCGCCCAGGAAATCGTTCCCGTAGGCGACGGCCATGTAACGGGGCCCCACGGCCAGACGAGCTGCCAGGAGCAGGCGGAAATCGGTGTGCCCCACGATGACCCGGTCCGGCCGCCACCGCCGCAGCGCCCGCACCAGCCCCACCAGTCCCACGGGGATCGGATACCGCTCGTACGTTACCTTCTCGGGCAGGAACCCCAGGGCGGTGAAAGGTGGGGGCGCCCACACGGCCACCTCATAGGTGGACTTCCCCCCCAACCGCCAGGCCAGCTGGCCCAGGTATTCCGCGATTCCCCCTACGGCCGGAGGGAATTCCAAAGTCACAATGGCCACACGCATGGTTGTATCCTCTAACCGGTCGTCTCCTCCTCCACAGGAGGGGGAGGTGGCACCTCGCCTGCCGCGGGTTCCCCCTCCCTCTCAGGGGATACCCGCGGGGGCACCTCGTCGGGCACGGGAACGACACTCCCTTCGGGCGTGAGCAGGGGAGGGGGTTCCGACGGAGGGGATGGCGTGACGGGCGGGGGTGCCGCGCGGAGGAAGGAACGACTCACAAACCAGCCGATGAGCGCGATCCCCAAGAGCGTCAGCGCGATGGCCCACCCCCGGGCCAGGAGCGAATCGGGACCGGCACTCACCGTAAAGACGAACGCGGCCGTGACCACGAAGGCCGCGGCCAGGAGAAGCGCCCACCAGCGTGGCATGTCCGCGGGGAGTACCACGTAGAGGAGGAAGAAGACCACCCCCATGCCCAGGAACAACCCCGCGCTCAACACCGGCGCGCTCACCTCCCCACCCCAGAGGACGGCCGCGGTCAACACGAGGAAACTCCCACCCACGACCCACGCCCACCAGCGTTCCCGTCGGTCGGTGAGGAAGATGAGCACATGGGCCAGCCCCAGCCCCAGGAAGATGACCGACGCCAGGATGGGTCCGGCCACACGGGCCTGAGTCGCCAGATACACGACCGTGGCCATGCTCAGGAGCAGAAATCCGGGCACCAGAAACCACCACCGTCGGGGCCGCCACAGGGTGTACGCGAGGAACCCCAATCCCGTCAGGCCCAGGACCCCGGTCATCCCCCAGATGAGCTCCTCCTCATAAGGGGTCAGGACGTCGAAGGTGAAGAGGACGAAGAACACGCCCAGGGCCAACAGGCCCAATCCCCAGTACAGGGGCGCGAACGACCGTTTATTGTGCATGAGCGGACTCCTTACGATGTTCCCGCATCCAGGCATACGCGTGCCGGGCCGCCTGTCCCCAGAACACCAGGGTCAGCCCCCCGGACACATACACTTCCCAGGGGCGTACGGGGTTGAGCGCCAGGCCCAAGGCGATCAACCCCAGGCTGAAGTGCAAAAGCATCGCATACGCATCGCGGGAAAAGAGGACCCGTCGGGGGATGCCCTGCACCCGCGCGCTCCAATCCCCCCAGCTGAGCGTGGCCACCAGCAAAGACGCGCCTATCAGCCAGGGAATCTGGCGTCCCAACCAATCCCAATCGATCCAGTGCAGGGGTGACGTGTCCACCGTCTACTCCGCGGCCAATGCCTCCTCCACGGCCTGGGCAAATCGCTCATAGGGCTGAACCCCGACGAACCGGCGGAACTCCTGCCCGTCCTTGAACACGATCACCGTGGGAATGCCCATGATGCCCAGCTCCGCGGCCACCTGGGGGTAATTGTCCACGTTCAACTTGGTGATATTCGCCCGATCGCCGTACTCCTCGGCCAAATCCTCGATGGAGGGGGCGATCACGTGGCAGGGCGCGCACCACTCCGCCCAGAAATCCACCACCGTCACCCCTTCCTGAATAATCGTGTGGAACTCCTCCTCCGATATATGGCGAGGCTCCGGGATCTCGAGACCTTCCTCCTCGACCACGGCACCTTCAGGAGCAGACGTCTCCTCTTCCTCGATAATCAACTTCTTCAACGTGTCGAAAAACCCCATATGTCGACTCCTCCTCGTTCGTGTTTATCCCAGTATACTGCCACCCGGATAGGGGACAAAAATCCACCCGAGGCCTGTCTTTGGGATGCGGGAAGATCCGCCCACGTTACGCCCTCCTTCCTTCCCTTTCCTGCGAAACCGGGGGAGGAAGCTTATACTAAACTGACGTCGCGTTAGCGATTTTCTAACGAAGATCCGCTATACTCTGAGGGAGAAGGGTTTTCTGCCCTTCTCTCCGGCACTAAAGAGAGACGAGAGCGTTCGGAAAGGTGGGCGCTAAACCGCCCGGCTCATCGTGAGTAACGAGTAACGGAGTAACGAGTAACCGGCTGGCGCGAAGACAAGGTTGACTCTACAAAGCCAACTTGTCTTCGAGTTACGCATTACGAATCACGTATCACGTTTGCGCCTGCAGTGCCGACTTTCTCACCGGCGCCAGTCAGACTTCCGAAGTGTCGCGGACTTCGGAAGTCTGACTGGGCTTTGGCCGGTGCGTAAGGTCCCATGCATTTCCGAACGTTCTCAGAAGACAAAAACTCGCGGGAAGAAAGGAGGCCATGGCCATGAAGGAAAATCCCTTGCGCAAACTGCGCGACTTCGGACAAAGTGTGTGGCTGGACTTCATCCGACGGGATACCCTCCTCAACGGGGAGTTCCAGCGCTTGATAGAAGAAGATGGCATCACCGGCGTGACCTCGAACCCCACCATCTTCGAACACGCGGTCGTGGGAAGCAACATCTATCACCCCTCCATCCATGGCCTCATCCTGGCAGGACAAAACGCGTTCGGCGTGTACGAAGCCGTCACCGTGGAGGACGTCCGTCTGGCCGCGGACATCCTCTTCCCCATCTACCTGAGCAGTAACGGCAACGAAGGATTCGTCAGCCTGGAAATTTCCCCCCACCTGGCCTACGATACGGATACGACCATCGCGGAAGCGCGGCGCATCTGGCAGGAGGTGGACCGCCCGAACTTGATGATCAAGGTCCCCGCGACGAAGGAGGGCCTCCCCGCCATCCGGGAGCTCACCCGGGAAGGCATCAACGTGAACGTAACCCTCCTCTTCAGCCTGGAGCGCTATCGGGAGGTCGTCGAAGCCTACATGGACGGGCTGGAGGCCCGACTGGAACACGCCCTCCCCATCGACGTCATCCGCTCCGTGGCCAGCTTCTTCGTGAGCCGCATCGACACGAAGGTGGATGCCCTCCTCGAAGCCATCATGAAGGAAGGGGGCGAACGGGCGGAACGGGCGGCTGCCCTGCGCGGTGAAGCCGCGGTCGCCAGCGCGAAGCTGGCCTACCAGATCTTCAAGGAAATCATGGCATCGGAACGCTGGAAGGAACTCGCACTGCGCGGGGCCAAACCCCAACGCCTCCTCTGGGCCAGCACGAGCACGAAGAACCCCGCTTACAGCGACGTGAAGTACGTGGAGGCCCTCATCGGCCCCCAGACCATCACCACCCTGCCCCTCAAGACCATCGAAGCTTACCGGGACCACGGACAGCCGGCCCCCCGGTTGGAGGAAGGGGTGGACCACGCACGGGAGGTGCTAGACGCCCTGGCCGACTTGGGCGTGGACATGAAACGGGTGGCCCAGGAACTGGAGGAAGAGGGCGTCCGCCGCTTCATCGACTCCTACGAGAAGTTGCTGGAGATCATCGAGGGGATGCGGCCGGCCGCGCTGCAACGCCCGGTAGGACGCCAGACCCTGACGTTGGGGCGCTATAAGAGCGCCTTCGAGAAGGGGGTCAAAGAGCTCGAGAAGCGCCGCTTCGTGGAACGCCTGTGGGCCAAGGATCCCCGCCTGTGGAAGGAGGACCCCGAAGCCCAGGAGGTCATCCGGAACGCGCTGGGCTGGCTCGACGTGGTGGAGATCATGGCGGCCCGCTACCCCGACCTCCAGCTCTTCGCGCGGGAGGTGCGGGAGGCCGGCTTCACCCACGTCGTCCACCTGGGCATGGGAGGGTCCAGCCTGGCGCCCCTCCTCTTCCAGCGTTCGTTCCCCGTCGCCGAAGGGGGACTCCCCCTCATCGTGGTGGATACGACCGATCCCAGCACCATCCGGGAGGTCGAACAACGCATCCCCCTGGAGACGACCCTCTTCATCGTGGCCACCAAGTCGGGGACGACCGCGGAAACCCTCGCCCTGAGGGACTACTTCTACGCCCGAGTCAAGGAGATCAAGGGGAAGAAGGCGGGGGATCACTTCGTGGCCATTACCGACCCCGGATCGCCCCTGGTCGATCAGGCGCGGCGCATGAAGTTCCGCCGGGTGTTCAAGAACTTCCCGGACATCGGGGGGCGCTACTCGGCCCTCTCCTACTTCGGCCTCGTGCCCGCGGCCCTCATGGGCATCGACGTCGGCGAGCTGCTGGCCCGGGCCGCCCGCATGGTCCACGAGACGAAAGTCCACACCCGGGTGGAGGAAAATCCGGCCGTCCTCCTCGGCGCGGCGCTGGGCGCCCTCGCCCTGGAAGGACGGGACAAGGCGACCTTCATCACCTCCCCCCGGCTGGAGTCCTTTGCCATGTGGCTGGAACAGCTGCTGGCGGAGAGCACGGGCAAGGAGGGGAAGGGCATCCTGCCCGTGGCACTGGAACCCGTGGGCTCCCCAGAGGTGTACGGGGACGACCGGGTTTTCGTGTACATCCGCCTCGAAGGGGATGAGGACGCGCAGCTCGAGGCTCGCGTCCAGGCCCTGAGCAAAGCCGGACATCCGGTGATCACCCTGGAGGTGAAGGATCTCCTGGACATCGGCCAGGAGTTCTTCCGCTGGGAGGTGGCCACGGCCACCGCGGGCGCGCTTCTCGGCATCAACCCCTTCGACCAGCCGAACGTCCAGGAAAGCAAGGATAACACCAACCGGCTCCTCCAACAGGTCGCGGAGACGGGCACCCTCCCGGAGGAGTCCCCCATCCTGAAGGAGGGACACCTGACCTTCTACGGCGACATCTCGGCCGAGGGGGCGGAGGCCCTGATCCGGGCCTTCCTGAACCAGGCCCAACCCGGGTTCTACTTCGCGCTCCAGGCCTACCTGACGGAACGGGAGGACATCCACGCGCTCCTGCAGGAGATCCGGGTTCGCGTGCGCGACGCCCACCGTCTGGCCACCACGTTGGGGTATGGGCCCCGCTTCCTCCACTCCACGGGCCAATACCACAAGGGCGGGCCGAACACGGGCCTGTTCCTGCAAATCACCGTGGAGGAACCGGAGGACGTGCCCATTCCCGACCGGTCTTACACCTTTGGCACGTTCAAACGGGCCCAGGCCCTGGGCGACCTGGAGGCCCTGCGCAAGCACGGCCGTCGGGTCATTCGGGTCCACCTGGACAAGGATTGGCTCGCGGCGCTACAGGAGCTGAAAGCTCTCTTCAAGTAGGAAGGGCCCATCCGGCCCGGCGATATTCCCCCTCCCCCGGCCTCTCCCGCGCCGGGGGAGGGATATCAACAGATAGAGACAAGGAGGAAAGGCATCATGTTCGAGCGCATACTCGTCCCCATGGACGGTTCGGATTTCAGCTGGTCGGCTTTGGAGCACGCCATCGAGTTGGCCGAGGACGAGAAGGATCATATCCATCTCCTCTACGTGGTCGACGAACGCCTGGTCGAGGCCCCGTTCCTCATCGCCACCGCGACGGATAGCTTGCTCCCCGAAGTACACCCCGAATTCGTGGAAATGGCCCTGCAGATACAGAAGAAGCTACAGGAACAGGGGGAGAAGATCCTGGCCCAGGCCAAGGCCCGCTGCGAGGAAAAGGGCATTCCCTGTTCCTCGGAGATCGCGGAGGGGCATGTCACCCGCATCATCCTGGACAAAGCGAAGGACGCGGGGCTGATTGTGATGGGACGGGAGGGGAGCGGCGCCCGCTGGGGAGGCCCCCTGTTGGGCTCGACGTTCGAGGCCATCGTGCGCCACGCGCCCGTCCCCGTCCTGGGCGTCCAAAAGGAGGTCCGCCCCATCCGGCGGATTCTCGTCGCTTATGACGGGAGCGACCGGGCCGAGGACGCGCTGGAGATTGCCATTGCTCTGGCCCACCGGGGCCGGGAGATCGTCCTGGTGACCGTGGACGACGGGAAGAAAGACCGCATCGGCGCGTACGACAAGGCGCGGCAACGCCTGGTGGAGGAAGGGGTGATTTTCACGGCCGTCTTCCGTTCCGGCCACGTGGCCGAGGCCATTCTGGAGGTGGCCCAGGAAACGGAGAGCGACCTCATCGCCATGGGCGCATACGGCCACCGCTTCTTCCTGGATATCTTCTTCGGCGGCACCGTCGAGGAGGTCATGCGCCGTACTACCCTTCCCATCCTCATCTGCCGCTAACCCGGATATTCATGCAAAGCACCTGGGATTTCCCGGCGTAGCGCCGTGCGAATCCCGGCAGGCCGGGGCACTCCAGACTTCCGAAGTCGGCGGGACTTCGGAAGTCTGGACCGGGACTCCGGCCTGAGAGACGATAACAGGAGCGATCATCATGACACGCAAACAGGTGACCATTGTCATTACGGAACGGTTGGGGTTGAAGGAACTCGTCGCCCTGGGCGTGGGAGGGATGGTCGGCGGGGGGATCTTCTCCGTCCTCGGTCTCTCCGTCAGTCTCTCCGGGCACGCCGCGCCCATCGCCTTCATCTTAGGAGGCATCATTGCCGTGCTGACGGGCCTCTCCTACGCGCACCTGGGGCTCGCCTTCCGCTCCGACGGGGGGAGCTTCACGTACCTGGAGCACGCGTTCAAGAACCGAAACATCGCGGGCATTGGGGGCTGGCTCCTCGTGGTGGGGTACATAGGGACGATGGCCTTGTACGCGTACACGTTCGGCGTTTACGGGGCGGCCATGCTCGGCGCGGATGAGGCGGGCGGCGTGTTGCATCACGCGCTGGAGACCCTTGTTCTCCTGGTGTTCCTGGGGGTGAACCTGTACGGCGTCCGGGCTACGGGCACAACAGAGGACATCCTCGTCCTCATCAAGGTCCTTATCCTGGGCATCTTTGGCCTCATCGGCGTCTTTCACATGGAAAGTGCCCGGCTGCTTCCCTTCTTCAACAAGGGATTTCTCGGCGTTCTCATGGGTGCGGCGCTCATCTTCGTGGCCTATGAGGGGTTCGAGCTCATCCCCAACGCGGTCAACGAGATGGAGGACCCGGAACGGAACCTGCCGCGGGGGATTCTCTACTCCATCCTCATCACCACGTTCATTTACGTCGTGGTGGCCCTTGTCGCGGTCGGCAACCTGAGCGAGGACCAGATCATCAAGTACAAGGAGTACGCGCTGGCCGTGGCGGCCAAACCCTTCCTGGGTGAGCTAGGGTTTCTCCTCATCGGCCTGGGAGCCCTCCTTTCCACCTCGTCGGCCATCAACGCGACGTTGTTCGGCACGGCCCGCCTGGCCAAAGTCATGGCGGAGGAGGATGAGCTGCCCAAGGCCTTTTCCTACACGGCTCGCACCCGTCCCGTTCCCTGGGTCAGTCTTGTGGTCATCAGTGCCCTGACCCTCGTTTTCGTCAACATCGCGGACCTGACCATCATCTCCTCCTTTGCCAGCTCCACCTTTCTCCTCATCTTCGCGGCCGTCAACGCGGCAGCCTATCGCCTCCGGCAGCGCATCCACATGGCGGGCTGGATTCCGGCCACCGGTGTGGTCGCCACGCTCCTCTCCTGGGTCATCCTCATGGCCTACCTGGGGAAACACGATCCTCAGGGGCTCCTTTCCATCGGCCTCTTCTACCTGAGCGTCATCGTCCTGGAGCTCCTCTTCAGCCGCCGAGCCCTTATCTCCCTGCGGCGGTAGGGGCGACCTTGCGTCAGGCGCTGGGGGAAGGCCAACGCGTTAGGATGAAGTTCGGCATTGGGGACGTGATGCGTAACGTGATGCGTGATACGTGATGCGTGATGCGTGATACGTGATGCGTGATGCGTGATGCGTGATGCGTGATACGTAACTTGAAGACAAGCTTGGCTCTGTGGCGAGGACCTTGCTGCCACGCCAACCAATTACTCGTTACTCCGTTACTCGTTACGACCAGATACCGGCAAACAGGGCGCTGGTGTCCAGGAAAACATCAACCTCGTTGACCATGCTGCTCCCGCTCCTGGCGCAGAGTCCGC
>WGAA01000026.1 GCA_015489285.1 Anaerolineae bacterium
CCCCATGCGTTCCTGCACGTAGAACACGGGGCCGGGCGATTCCAGCTTGATGGCGATGGCGGTGAGGATCATGAGGGGGGAGAAGAGGATGAGGCCGATCACCGCGCCCACGATATCCATAGCTCGCTTGGCCGCCAACCGCCATCCCCGCATCGTGATATCCCGCACGGTGAGCAGGGGCAATCCGCCCAGGTCGCCGATGGACACCTCCGAAGCCATGATCTGGAACACATCGGGGAAGACTTTGACGCCGACCTTCTCCCGCTCACACATGGCGATGATCTGGACCAGCTCCTGGTGATCGGCTTCGGGGAGGGCGATGATGACCTCGTCGACCCCGTATTTTTCGATGACCTGGGGGATGTCGGGAACCCGGCCGAGGACGGGGATCCCCATGACGGTGTTCGTCTTCCCGTTCACGTCGATGAACCCGACCACCCGATAGCCCAGGTGGGGTTGTTGGATGATCTTCTGCAAGATCATGCGCCCGATCTCCCCCGTCCCCACGATGAGGACCCGGTCGGCCCCGATGCCCCGGGCCTGGAGGGCCTGCTGGAGGGTTCCCAGGAGGATGCGGCCCGTGGTCAGGAGGAGAATGGAAAGGCCCCACGCGTAGGCCAACATGCGGCGCTGGTAGTTGAACTCCTCCTTGTACACGAGGGACATGATGGCCAGGGAGATGAGGAGGGCCAACGTCACGCTGGCCGTGACCACGTACAACTCGTCCAGGGGCTGCACGACCCGCTTGTGTCGGTACATGTGGTTGATGGCCAGGGTCACCACCAGGACGAGGACGTAGGTGATGAGCATGGGCACGTAGGGGGTGAAGTCCTCCCCCATGCCCGGATGAGGGGTGAGAAGGCGCAGGCGGAACGCGCCGTAGAACGCGATGCCGGAGAGGAGGATGTCGCTCAACAGCTGGGCGAAGACGTACAAAAAGTGTACCCGCTTCACCGTCCTTCCCCTCCTCGTCGAACCCGCTGCCACGTCAATTCAAGCCAGCGCAAGAACACGTCTAGCGATCCTTTGAGGGCGATGCCCGTCAGAATGAGCCAGTGTAAGGGCTTTGGCGTCGTCGCCGCGTAGTGTTTGCGGTAGAAGATCACCATCGCCCGGTAGAATTCTACTCGGGCTCGCCGACTCTGTCGAGAAGCCGCCTCCTTGACGTGCAGGACGGTGACATCCGCGTTGTACCACACTTGCCACCCCCGGGCCTTGATGCGGTAGGCCCAATCCAGGTCCTCCCCGTACATGAAGAAGGCCTCGTCCAAGAGGCCCGCCTCTTCGACGGCCTCCCGTCGCACCATCATGAAAGCGCCCACCACACTGTCCACCTCCAGGGTGACCGTCTCCGGCACGAAGGTCATGTTGTAGCGGGCAAAGCGGGGACTGTGGGGGAAGAGTTTGTGGAGGCCTAACATGCGGTAGAAGGAGACCTCCGGCGTGGGGAAGGAACGACGGCAGGCCAGATCCAGGGAGCCGTCGGGGCGGATGAGACGGGGGCCGGCGACCCCGGCCCGGGGATGGGCATCCATGAACGCGACCATGTCGGCCAGGGCGTTGGGGGGGAGTTCGGTATCCGGGTTGAGCAGGAGCGCGTAACGGGGCAGGGGCCCGGGGGATCGCAAGAGGTCCGCGTAGGGGCGGGCCTGCCCCGCTTCCCACACGGTTGCGTCGGGGGGCGCTTCCGGGATGTGGGTTTCCTCGCCCACGGGACGGAACCCGTACGCCAGGAGGCCCAGGTTGTTCCCGTAGGGATAGCCCGCGTTGACCGGGTTGGCGATGAGGCGCACACGAGGAAATCGTTCCCGGACCATCTCCACCGTGCCGTCGGAGGACGCGTTGTCCACCACCGTCACGTGGAAGGTCACAGGCCCCCGGCTGGCGAAAACCGTCTCCAGACAGCGGGCGAGGAGATCCCGCGTATTATACGAAACGATGACGATCCCCACATCCATGGACGGCCGGGCCTCCTTGTTCAGGCAAAGAGGACGTGGACCTTCAAAAAGGTGAGCACGTCACTATAGTACGCTTCGATGGTTTCCGGCTTGCGCCACCCGTGTCCTTCCCCTTCGTAAAGACGGTACAGGTGGGGCACTCGGTTCCGGCGCAAGACCTCCACCAACCGCTCCGCCTGATCGGGAGGCACCACCTTGTCCTCCGCCCCCTGGAAGATGGCCACCGGGTCACGAATGCGGTCCGCGTGGAAGAGGGGGGACCACTCCCGGTAGCGCGCGGCGGCCTCGGGCAAGGGCCCTACCAGGGTGTCCGTGTAGTGGGCTTCGAACTTGTGGGTGTCCATGGCCAGGGAGAAGAGATCCGTGACCCCGTAGAGGCAGATGCCGGCCTTGAACAGGCCGGGATGCCGAATGAGCACGTTGAGCACGGTGTATCCCCCGGCACTTCCCCCCTTGACGACGAGCTTCTCCGGGTGGGCCAGCTTCTGCTCGACGAGGGCATGGGCCGCGGAGACCACGTCCTCCACGTCGTATTCCCCCCAGTGCCCTTTGAGCGCGTTCATGTAAGAGCGACCGTACCCGGTGCTCCCCCGGTAGTTCACCTCGAGCACGGCCCATCCCCGGCTGGTGAAGAATTGGACATCCGCGTTGAAATTGGCCACCCGCTGGGACGTGGGCCCCCCGTGGACGTTCACGATGGCAGGGGGAAGCCCCCGGCCGGTGAAGCGACTGTTCGTGGGGGGATAGTAGAGCCCGTGGACGGTCGTGCCGTCGGGCGCGTGCCAGTGAATGGGCACGGGTTCGGACAGGTCCGCGAGGGGGATGTTCTCGGGGGTGCTGCGGCGGATCACCCGCCATCCTCCCTCCCCCCAGGTCACAATGCGCGGGGATATGCGGGAGGAGGAGGCGATGAGCGCAAGGCGTCCCGTCACAGGGGAGACGGCAGGCTGGTCGAACCAGGTATACGGCCCCATCTCCACCTCGGTCACGGTCCGTGAGTCCACCCGGACGTGAAGGAGGGTGGCTATGCCCCGGTCGTTGCGCCGCGCGTATATCCTCTTCCCGTCGGGCGTCCAGGCGTAGGTGCGCAGCCCCTGAACCCAGGCCGGGGCCGCGAGGACCGTCCCCTCCCCCTCGAGGAGGGAGATGCGCTCGCCCGTCTCCAGGTCATACAGTTCCAGCCGGTCCCATTCCCCGTCCCCGATGATGTAGCTCAGGAAGCGCCCGTCGGGGGAGAATTCGGGCTGGAACACGGGGATGTCATCCCCCCCGGCCACGAGCCGACGTTCCACGAGCCGCGGCGGCTCCCCTTCGACCCGGCCCACGTACACGCGCGTGCCGTCCCAGGGCATGTTGGGGTGATCCCATTCCACCCAGGCCACCAGGGGGCGCTGCGGATGCCAGGCGGGTTGCATGTAGAAGTCCGCTCCTGTGGCCAGCTTCTGGGGCCAGTCCCGCCCCTCCGTGTCCACCAGGGCCAGGGTGTCCTCCCCTTCGTAGGTGTGGACGAAGAGGAGCCATCTCCCGTCCGGGGAGGGGGTGGGCGATGCCGCGTGGCCGAACCGGGGGGTAATGGGCCGGGGTTCTCCCCCCTCCAGGTCCTGGCGGAACACGCGATCCTGGGCCACGAAGTAGAGGGTCTTCGGGCCCACCCCGAAGGATCCTCCACCGTAGCCGACCCCTCCGCGAATCGAATAGGTGGCAAAGGCATCCCGGGCCGCGTCCCCCTCACGCGTCAGGACGACCAGGTGCCGGCCGCCGCGTCCCTCCTCCCAGGCCACCCGGTCTCCACTCCATTGGACGTCGTTCAGGCGCAGGCTTTCCGTAAGCCAGCGGGGGGAGAGGGGACTTTCCCACAGCCCGTAGGGACGCACTTCCTTCTCGCTCATGGACGACTCCTTGTTAGGAGGGATTATTCGTTGAACAGCGCGCCGACGGAAATGCCCACGTGAATGCGCCGGATGACCTCGCCGAGGAGGTCTCCCACGTTGAGGATCTCCAGCCGGTCCCCCAGCATCTCCCGCACGGGATCCCGCACGAGGACGGTGTTGGTCACGTAGATCTTGGAGAGGGGGCTGGCGGCAAGGCGTTCCGGCGCGGGTGGGGAGAAGATGGGATGGGTGGCGCAGGCGAACACCTCCCGGGCGCCCTGTTCCAGGAGGAATGTGGCCGCGCTGGTGATCGTCCCCGCGGTGTCGATCTCATCATCCACCAGGAGGGCATTCGCGCCCTTCACATCGCCGATGAGATTGTAAATCGTCGTCCGGTCCCCCTCGGGCGAGCGGCGCTTCTCGATGATGGCCAGGGGAACGCCCAGGCGTTCCGCGAAGAGACGGCTGCGGCGTACCGCACCGATGTCCGGGGATACCACGACCAGGTTGGGGATTTCCTGCCGGCGGATGTGGTCCAGAAGGATGGGGGTGGCGCTGAGCTCGTCGACGGGGATGGTGAAGAAGCCCTGGATTTGGCCCGCGTGGAGGTCGAAGGTGAGCACCCGGTTGGCACCGGCCACGGTGATCAGGTCCGCGACCAGGCGTCCGGTGATGGGGACCCGCGGCTGGTCCTTCTTGTCGGACCGTCCGTAGCCGTAATAGGGGATGACCGCAGTGATGCGGGCAGCCGAATCCCGGCGCAACGTGTCCAGGAACACCAGGAGCTCCATCAAGTTATCGTTGGTCGGCGGGGACGTGGGTTGAATGAGGAAGACGTCCTTTCCCCGCACACTTTCGTGCAGGCGGCAGAAGGTGTTCGTGTTCGGGAACTGGAACACATCGGCTTCGCTGAGCTCGATACCCAAATAATCGGCCACCGCCTCGGCCAGGGGCCGATTCGCCGTACCGGAAAACAGGGCCAATTCTCCGTACATCACAGGTGCTCCTCCACGAGTTATGACCGCCCCGGTCGCGTGGGGCCATCTGCGCTGCTTTTTGGGACGACGGCGCCTCATCCCCCTGTCGGCGGGGGCATCTCCATTATACCCGCGGGAGCCGAAAGGATAAATTTCCCGGCCTCTTGTGCCTCCTCTCCTCGTCCCTTGTCAGGCGCTGCGCAAGGCCTGCCAGATCTGGCGCAATCCGGGTCGCTGGCCGTAGATGAGGATGCCGAAGCGGAAGAGTTTCGCGCCGAACCACAAGGCCAGAGGAATGCTCGCGTACACGCTCAGGAGACTGAGGACGATGTCGATGGTGGGCGGTTCGCTGATGGGCAGACGAAGGAGCATCATCCCCGGAGCGGTCAGGGGGAAGATGCTCACCGCGCGCAGGATAACGGAATCGGGGGAGGTGAAGAGGATACCGCTCAACATGAAGGGGATGGCCGCGACGAGGGACACGACCCCCGATATCTGCTGGCTCTCGCGCATGTTCGTTCCCAGGGCGGCCAACCCCGCGTACAGGGTCGCGTAGAGGAAGTAGCCACCGACGTAATAAAGGGCGATCAGGAGGTAAAAGCTCCAGGGGAAGGGGGGCAGGAAGATGACCAGAGCGAGCAGCCCTCCCCCCGAGAGGAGGAGCACGGTGAGAAACCAGATGGCGACCTGGGTGAGCCCGACCGCGCCCAGCCCGACGACCTTCCCCAAAAACCACTCCATCGTCTTCAAGGAGGAGAGGATGATCTCCACCAGGCGGTTTTCCTTCTCTTCGGCCACCCCCTGGAGGACGTAACCCGAGCTCATGAAGATGCTGAAGATCAGGAGCATCCCCAGGGCATAGGAGATGGCGATGCGCCCGACGGAGGCCAGGGGCGAGCTGGGGAGCGTCTTCCCCGTGATGGGGATGACCTGCACGATGGGCTTTTCCACCCGCGGGAGGAGATCCGGCGGGACGTGTTGGGCGACGAGGTGGGTAGAGAGAAAGGCGCGCACACGGGTGGAATCCTCCAGGGTGGAGAGGATCACGTTCCCCACGGGCGAGTACGCGTAGATCTTCCCCGTCTCCACATAATCCGGGGGGATGCGGATGACGGCCATGACCTTCCGCCGGTCCGCGGCGGCCTTTGCCTCCTCCATCGAGGGGTAAAGGACGAAATCCTTCTGGAACTCGGGGAGGATGCGCTCGATGATGCCGGCCTCGTCCACCACCGCGTAGGGCTTCTCCATGCTGCCGAAAAGGGAGGCGAACTTGTGCGCGATGGCCTGGGTGGACACGCTGGTGAGGGCGACGATGACGAACATGATGAGGGGGACCAGAAGGGTGACGATGATGAACCCCGGCCGGCGGACGTTCATCATGTACTCGTGTCGTGCAACGGTCCACACTTTACGCCAATTCATGGATCTCCTCCTTTACCACACGTACGAAGATGTCCTCCAGGGGGAGCGTTCCCCTCTCGAAGTAGTCCACGGGAATCCCCCGTTCCACCAGTTGGCGCAGGATGTCCTGCGCGCGGACGTGGGGGGCCAGCTCCAGGTAGTGGACCCCATCCCGCATTTCCCGGCGAACGACGCCCGGCAGGGTGGGGATGTCGGCCTCGCTGCGCACGAGCACGATGTTGGGCGAATACGTCTGCTTGATCTCCTCCAGATCCCCGTAGAGGACCAGTTTCCCCTTGTGGATCAGGGCGATGCGATTGCACAGGGCTTCCACCTGGTTCATCTGGTGGGTGCTCAGGACGACGGTCTTGCCCTGGGCCCGCAGCTCTCGGAGGAAATCCTTGACGAGGAGAAGGTTCACGGGGTCCAGCCCCTGGAAGGGTTCGTCGAACACGTAGAGGTCGGGGTCGTGAACGATGGCGCCCAGGAATTGAACTTTTTGTTTCATCCCCCGGCTCAGCTCCCTGATCTTGGACGTCGCCCGGTCGGCCAGTTCCATGCGTTCCAGCAGGTGGTGGGCCCTCTTTCGGGCCCAGGGACGGGGACGCCCCTTCAGCTCGGCCAGGTAGACGAGGAAGTCCACCACACGCATGTTAGGGTAGAGGCCCCGCTCCTCGGGCAAGTAACCCACCCGCTCCCGGGCCTTGTCCGGTTCCAGGTCGAAAACGCGGATCTCCCCCTCGTCCGGTGGGAAGATGCCCATGACCATGCGGATGGTCGTCGTCTTGCCCGCGCCGTTGGGGCCCAGAAGACCGAAGATCTCGCCGGGGAACACCTCGAGGCTGACGTCGTTGACTGCGTGGACCGCGGCGAAACGCTTGTGCACATGCCGCAAGAGAAGAGTTGGCCTCATAACATGACCTCCTGAAGTAACGAGTAACGGAGTAACGAGTAATGGGTTGGCGCGGAAAGACAACGATTAACGATTGACGATTAACGATTAAAAGGGTTGGCGCGAAGACAAGATTGATCCTACAGCGCCAACTCTCCTGCCCAAATTACGCATCACGCATCACGCATCACGCATCACGTCATCCGACCACGCCAACTCCCCCCTCCGCGCCTGACGCATAACGC
>WGAA01000027.1 GCA_015489285.1 Anaerolineae bacterium
GGCGGTTTAGCGCCCGGCGCTGCTCATGACGTCATTCGTCACCCGTCATGCGTCAGGCGCTGGTGAGAAAGTCGGCACGGCAAGTGCACCTTGGCTCTGGCAACGTAATCCGTGATGCGTAATGCGTAACTCGGAGACAAGCTTGGCTTTGTGGCGATAACCTTGTGTCCACGCCATCCCTTTAATCGTCAATTGTTAATCGTTGTCTTCCCCCCGTCACGCCAAAACGGTTTCCATGCCAGTCGATTACTCGTTACTCGTCACTCGTTCCCCTTGCCCCCTTCCTGTCAAGCCGGTAAAATGGAATTTTGCGTATCACTCCGTGGAGGTGTTCCCACAGGGTGTTTGAGGATGTGAAGGAGTAACATTCATGGCGCTGGATAAGATCATCGTCCGCGGGGCGAGAGAGCACAATCTGAAGAACATTACCGTGGAGATCCCACGGGACAAACTGGTGGTCATCACCGGGCTGTCCGGCTCGGGCAAGTCGAGCCTGGCCTTCGACACCATCTACGCGGAGGGCCAACGCCGCTACGTGGAGTCCCTCTCCGCGTACGCACGCCAGTTCCTGGGCCTGATGGAGAAGCCCGACGTGGACCAGATCGAGGGGCTGAGCCCGGCCATCTCCATCGACCAGAAGGGCGTCAGCCACAACCCCCGCTCCACCGTGGGCACGGTGACCGAGATCTACGACTACCTGCGCCTCCTCTTCGCGCGCATCGGCCACCCCCACTGTCCCCAGTGCGGCCGACCCATCACCCAGCAAACCGGCGACCAGATCGTGGACGCCATCCTGGACATGCCCGAGGGGAGCCGCATTCTCATCCTGGCGCCCATTGTCAAGGACCGCAAGGGAGAGCACAAGGGGGTCTTCGAGGACCTGCGCAAGGCGGGGTACGTGCGGGCCCGGGTGGACGGCCGGGTGGTGGACCTGGACGAGGAGATCGAACTGGACCGCTACAAGAACCACACCATCGAAGCGGTGGTGGACCGCCTCATCGTGCGCAAGGGGGAGGGCGGCCTGGACCGGGCCCGGCTGGCGGATTCGGTGGAGACCGCACTGGCCCTGGGCGACGGCGTGGTCATCGTCAGCGACGTTACCGACCGGGAGCACCCCCAGGACCACCTCTACTCCGAGAAGTACGCCTGCGTGTACTGCGGCATCAGCCTGCCCGAAATCGAGCCCCGCACCTTCTCCTTCAACAGCCCCCACGGCGCCTGTCCCGTCTGCGGTGGCCTGGGCACCCAGATGGAGTTCGACCCGGACCTCATCGTGCCCGACCCGGAGAAGAGCATCCGGGAGGGGGCCATCGCTCCCTACGCGCGGGACGAATCCATGCGCCGCTATTACACCGCGCTCCTGCGGGAAGTGTGCCGCGTCGCGGGCATCCCCTTCGACGTGCCCTGGAAGGACCTGAGCCCCCGGCAGAAGCAGGTCATCCTCTACGGCCTGCCCCCGGGCCAGACCGTCACCGTCCACTACACCAACTACGAGGGACGGCGCCGCACCTTCGAGACCCATTACGAGGGCGTCATCCCCAACCTGCAACGCCGTTACCGGGAGACGACCAGCGATTACGTGCGCGAGTGGCTGGAACGCTTCATGACCACCCGGCCCTGCCCCGCGTGTGGGGGCAAACGCCTGCGCCCCGAGGCTCTGGCCGTCACCATCGACGGCAAGAACATCTACGATGTGTCCACCATGTCCATCAAAGAGGTGCTGGCCTGGGTGCACCGCCTGCAGGGGCGGGACCCCCGACGCAACGGGGACGAGCCCCCGCGCTCGGATGTGACCACCGTGCCCGAGGGGTCGCCCCTCACCCAGCGGGAATGGACCATCGCCCGCCAGATCCTCAAGGAGATCGAGGCCCGGCTGCGCTTCATGGTGGACGTGGGCCTGGATTATCTCACCCTGCACCGCAGCGCCACCACTCTTTCCGGCGGGGAATCCCAGCGCATCCGCCTGGCAACGCAAATCGGCTCCCAACTCATGGGCGTCCTCTACATCCTGGACGAGCCCTCCATCGGCCTGCACCCCCGGGACACGGACCGCCTCCTGCGCACCCTCAAGGAACTGCGGGACCTGGGGAACACGGTCCTCGTGGTGGAGCACGACGAGGCCACCATCCGCACGGCCGACTGGATCGTGGACCTGGGGCCGGGCGCGGGGGAGCACGGCGGCTACGTGGTCGCGGAGGGCCCGCCCGAGGTCATCGAGCAGACGCCCGAGTCCATCACGGGCCAGTTCCTCAGCGGCAAACGGCGCATCCCCCTGCCTGAACGGCGGCGTCGGGGCAACGGCAAGGCCCTGGTCATCCGCAACGCGCGGGAGCACAACCTGAAGGGGATCGATGTGCGCTTCCCCCTGGGCACCTTCATCTGCGTCACCGGCGTGAGCGGTTCGGGTAAATCCACCCTGGTGGTGGACACCCTGTACCGGCGTCTGGCCCAGATTTTCTACAAGGCCCGGGCCAAGCCGGGCAAGCACGATGCCATCGAAGGGGTGGAGCACATTGACAAGGTGGTGAACATCGACCAGTCGCCCATTGGCCGCACACCCCGTTCCAACCCGGCCACGTACACGGGGGTCTTTACCCCCATTCGGGAACTCTTCGCCCGCCTGCCCGAATCCCGGGTGCGGGGGTACGCGCCCGGCCGCTTCTCCTTCAACGTGAAGGGGGGCCGCTGCGAGGCCTGCCGGGGGGACGGCATCATCCGCATCGAGATGCAGTTTCTGCCCGACGTGTACGTGCCCTGTGAGGTGTGCCACGGTCGCCGGTACAACCGGGAGACCCTGGAGATCCGTTACAAGGGGAAGAACATCGCGGATGTGCTGGACATGACGGTGGAGGAGGCGCTGGAGTTCTTCGCCAACATCCCGGCCATCCGCAACAAGTTACAGACCCTGTACGACGTGGGCCTGGGGTACATCCGCCTGGGCCAGCCCGCGCCCACC
>WGAA01000028.1 GCA_015489285.1 Anaerolineae bacterium
GGGATGGGGAGGGGGTGAGGGCATGGAGAATACAGGCTCTCCCACCCACTCTGCTTTCTCGTGAATTTCCGAACGCTTTTTACGCATTACGCATCACGTATCACGTCATCAAGCCCCGCTGCGTCTGCACTGCCGACCTTCTCACCGGCGCCTGACGCATGACGGATGACGAATGACGCCCGACGACCGACCAACGACGAACGAAAGGATGGCGCGGAGACAAGATTGGCCCTACAGCGCCAACCTGGCCCCACGTTACGCATTACGCATCACGACTAACGAGTAACGGAGTAACGAGTAACTGCCCGGCGTGAAGACAGCGTTGTCACAGCCGCGCCAACCTGGCCTTACGTTACGCATTACGCATCACGGATTACGTACCCAATGCCGAATTCCATCCGACCACGCCAACGTCCCCTCGGCGCCTGACGCATGACGAGTGACGAATGACGAATGACGTTTTGACACACATCCCTAATCCCGGGTATAATCTCTTGATCACGTGGGGGGCATCGGTCCCCCATGTTTTATGTACGGCTACGACGCAATTCCCATGTGAAGGAGTGTGAGAGCATATGCCCAAGCGAACGTATCAACCCAAAAAGCGCAAGCGGGCGCGGACGCACGGTTTCCTCGTCCGCATGCGGACGACGGGAGGACGTCGCGTGTTGAAGCGCCGACGTCTGAAGGGCCGTAAACGGTTGACCGTATGACCCGGCACCTGGGAGCGCATCGGTACACAGAGTTCATCCGTGCAGCGACAGTATCGCCTACGTGAGAAGAGGCAATTCCAACAGGTCAGGGGGGAGGGCCGGTGCTGGGCTCACCCCCTTTGTGTCTTATGTGTGGCACCCAATCATCTCCCCTACAGTCGTTTTGGGTTCTCGGTAAGCCGCCGCATCGGAGGCGCGGTCGTACGTAATCGGGTAAAACGTCAATTGCGGGAGATCGTTCGGCGGCGGATGGCTCACATCAAGCCGGGATACGATGTGGTCCTCATCGCCCGTCGTCCCATTGTCCGGGCAACGCACGAAGAACGGGTCAACGCGGTGGAAACCCTGTTACGTCGGGCCCGGCTGTGGATGTCAGAACCGATGGAGGAAGAGGTATCATGTTGAAACGTGTGGCGTTATGGCTCATTCGCTTCTACCAGCGAGCCATTTCCCCCTTGTTCCCTCCCAGCTGCCGCTTCACGCCCACGTGTTCCCAGTACACGTATGAGGCCATCGAGAAATACGGCCTGGTCAAAGGCGGCTGGCTGGGGGTGAAGCGCATTTCCCGCTGTCACCCCTTCAACCCGGGAGGGTACGATCCGGTACCGTAAGGTGGGACGCAACGTGCCGGGACGCATCGTTGCGGTAGAAGTCGAAGCTCAGGCATAAACTACGTGGCGAGGGTGAGAACCGTATGTTGCACACGATTTTCGTAGAGCCGTTGGTTTTTCTTCTGGAGACGTTTAACCGCTTCTTCGTTGCCCTGGGTGTCCCCTATACCTATGGTTTCGCCATCATCGCGGTCACCCTCTTCCTGCGTTTACTCATGCTGCCCCTGACGTTGAAGTCCATGAGCAGCATGCGTAAAATGCAGGAACTGCAACCCCAACTGGACGCGCTGAAGAAGAAGTACAAGAACGACCAGCAAAAACTGCTTCAGGCCCAGCAGGAACTGTACAGAGAGGCCGGGGTCAACCCCCTTGGGGGGTGTCTCCCCATGCTCATTCAAATGCCCATTCTCTTCGGCTTCTACTACGCGGTGCGGGAACTGGCCCAAAGCGGCAAATTGGTCCACCAGTCCTTCTTCTGGATTCCCGACCTCGCGTTCCCGGACATCAGCCAGGGGCTCTCCTGGCTTTGGCCCCTCCCCCCCTCCGTAGGGTGGGAGACGGCCATTCGCTACCTCATCCTCCCCATCCTGCTCGTCGTCACCCAAATTCTCACCCAGAAACTCTCCACAGCCCAGAGCTCGGCCAGTGACAACCCCCAGGCCAAGGCGATGAACCAGATGATGTGGCTCATGAGCCTCATGTTCTTCTACATCACCCTCACCGTTCCCTCCGCCTTGACCCTGTACTGGGTGACCTCCAACATCCTCGGCGTCCTGCAACAACTGTACGTGAATCGCTTTATGGGCTTGGCCGCGGCCACCCCTACCGGCTCCCAGGACATTCGCCCCACCCCTTCCTCCCTCCCGCAGGAGACAGACCAGAGCGCCTCCACACCGTCCAAAGGGACGGCGGCCAAGAGCGGCGGTAAACGACGGCGGAAGAAGAAGCGGTAACGCACGTGCATCACCTCCAAGATCGGAAAACGAGGTTGGAATCATGACGGAAGAACACGTGGCATCCATTTTCGAAGGCAAAGACGTGGAGGAGGCCATTACCAAAGGACTACAGGCATTGGGATTGCGTCGGGATGAGGTGGACGTCGAGATCCTGCATCGGGGCAGTCGGGGATTCCTGGGCATTGGCGCGGTACCGGCCCGGGTACGCCTGGTGCCCAAATCCCAGGAGCAGGCCGAAGCCGAGGTCCAGACCCCCGCGGCCGAGGAGGCGTCCCCCGGGGAGAAACCGGTGGAAACGTACGCCGCGGAGATCCTGGAAGGCATCGTCCGGCGCATGGGCTTCGACGCCCGGGTGAACGCCTACTGGGGTACGGCCGAACCGGGGGAGAAACGCCCCCTCGTGTTGAACATCGAAGGCCGTGACCTGGGACTCCTCATCGGGCACCACGCGGAGACCCTGAGCGCCCTCCAATACCTGATGCGGGCCATCGTCAACCAGTACACCCACCGCTGGATGAACATCGTGGTGGATGTGGAGAACTACCGCCAGCGACGCAAGGAGAACCTGCGCCGGTTGGCCCTGCGCATGGCAGAACAGGTCGCCCGCACCGGACGCCCCGTCGTCCTCGAGGCCATGCCCGCGGCCGACCGACGGCTCATCCACATCGCGCTGCGCGACCATCCCGACGTGTACACCGTCAGTGTGGGCAAAGAACCCCGAAGAAAGGTGACCATTCGCCCCAAGTCGGAGTTGAAGGACAAGGGCAAATGAGGAGGTAAGCTCGATGAGTGAACGCACCCTTCCCCAGGTGGGCGACCCCGCACCCGACTTTTGTCTTCCCTCCGATGAGGGGAAAGAGGTCTGCCTGCACGACCTGCGCGGCCGTTGGGTCGTCCTCTACTTCTACCCCAAGGACAACACCAGCGGATGTACCCGGGAGGCCGTGGACTTCACCACCCACCTGGAGGATTTCGACGCGCTGGGAGCCGTCATCCTCGGCGTGAGCCCCGACTCCGTCCAGAGTCACCGGCGGTTCCGGGAAAAGCACGGCCTTCGGGTCACCCTGCTGAGCGATCCGGAGCACCGGGTCCTGGAAGCCTACGGCGCGTGGGGGCTGAAGAAGCGGTACGGACGGGAGTACTACGGCGTCATCCGAAGTACCTTCCTCATCGACCCGGAAGGTCGGGTGGCGCGGGTGTGGCCCAACGTCCGGGTCAAGGGACACGTGGAGGACGTGCTGGAAGCGCTCCGGGAGATGCAGCAAACCGCCTCGCAACAGTGACGGGGCGGTTTGCTATGATCTCCCCTTTTTCGGTACAATTCCCCTGAGCGGCGTCGATAGGGTACGCGCGAAACGACCCATTCCGGGGAGACACCTTGGGGGAATAGATGACGACGGCGTCTGGAGTGCAGAACACATGGAGACCCCATAAAAGGGTATACCTGTGCCGCGCCTTCCTTTCCCCGAGATCCCTTACCCGTGCCCCCAAGGTCTTCCGTGACCCTCCGGCTTCTCCACGTTCCAGCGGCGATCCCATCTTTCCCAAATGGTTGAGGATAGCGTCCCGGGTGGGGCGCGGAGCATATAATCCGGTATGAGGAGGAAATCGCCCCATGGCTGATGAATACCTGGAAGTGCCGCCCGAGCTGAGTCGCAACGTCTTCCTGACGACCCTCGACACGGTGTACAACTGGTCCCGTCGTTCTTCCCTGTGGCCCATGATGTTCGGTCTGGCCTGCTGCGCCATCGAAATGATCGCGGTGGCCGCGTCCCGGTATGACCTGGCCCGCTTCGGCATGGAGGTCATGCGTCCCTCCCCCCGCCAGGCCGACGTGATGATCGTCTCGGGCACGGTCACCAAGAAAATGGTGCCCCAGATCGTCCGGTTGTACAACCAGATGCCCCAACCCCGCTACGTGGTGGCCATGGGCGCCTGCGCCACGGGCGGCGGTCCCTTCAAGGAGGGCTACAACGTGGTCTCCGGCGTGGACAAGTTCATCCCCGTGGACGTCTACATTCCCGGGTGCCCTCCGACCCCTGAGGCGCTCCTGTACGGGATGATGCGTCTCCAGGAGAAGATCAAGCGGCAGTCGGTGAAGACGGTGCCCTGGTATCGCAAGGAGCGCGACGACATCCCCGTCCCCGTCCTCGGTCCGGACATCCTGGACCTGCGGCGGAAGGAGGAGATCAAGAAGATCAGCGCGCAGCTCGCGGACTCGGAAAAGTACCTGGAGCGTTTGGAAACGAAGACGACGCAAAAGGCATGAGCTCGCGTCGGTGATGTTCCCGTAGAGAATCCTCTTGTGAAAGGTGTGGGCTATGGCGCAAGCACAGAGTGCAGTGGCGACCGAATCGTTACCCTATAACGATGTGATTCCCGGTGCCGTGGTGGGCCGCGACGGCGAAGCCCTCATTGTCAACCGGGAAAAGCTCCTGGAATTGGCCCGGTATCTGCGCGACCACGAGGGGTACGATTACCTCTCCAGCGTGACGGGCGTGGACAATTTGACCCACCCCAAACGCCAGGGGGTGGAACGCTTCGAGGTCGTGTACCACCTCTACTCCACGAAGCGCGGGGGCGGGCCCCTCGTCCTCAAAGCCCGTGCCCCCGAGGATGACCCGGAAATCCCCTCGGTCGTCTCCATCTGGCCCGGCGCAGATTTCCAGGAGCGGGAGATCTGGGACCTGTTCGGGGTCCGCTTCCCCGGACATCCGAACCTGCGACGCATCCTCCTCTGGGAGGGGTTCAACGGCCATCCCATGCGCAAGGATTGGAAGGAGGCCTATTACGAGGAGGAGCATAAACCTTACTCCTCCCGCTGGCCCTACGGTCACTACCCGCGCGAGGAGTACAAGTACCCCTGGCAAGAGGAACGGGCCGTCTACAAGGACAACCTCGTCTTCCCCAAGGGCTTCGACCCGGACCGGTGGCAGGCCCCGGAGGTGGAGTATCGCCTGGGCCAGGATATCTACCGGGAGCTGGAGAAGCTGAAGACGGACCGCATTATTGTGAACATCGGGCCGCAACACCCTTCGACCCACGGGGTGTTCCGCATGGTCGTGGCCCTGGAAGGGGAGACCATCCTCGGCCTGGAGCCGGAAGTCGGGTACCTCCACCGCAACCACGAGAAGATCGGGGAGCGGAACACGTACCTGATGAACATCCCCTACACGGACCGCCTGGACTACATCAACTCCATGAGCAACAACCTGGGATACGTCCTCGCGGTGGAGAAATTGATGGGGAAGGTGGAGGTCCCGGAGCGGGCCAAATACCTCCGCATCATCATGGCCGAATTGACCCGTGTGCTCAACCACATGTTCGCCATCGGCTTCCTCCTCAACGACCTGGGCGCGTTCTTCACCCCTGCCCTCTACGCGCTGGAGGAACGCGAACTCATCCTCGACCTTTTCGAGGCCGCATCCGGCTCCCGCATGATGTGCAACTACATGCGTCCCGGTGGGGTGGCCTACGACGTGTCCGAAGAGTGGGTTGCCCAGGCGAAGAAGCTCGTCTTCGAGCGCCTGCCCCGAGCCGTGGACGAGCTGGACTACTACCTGACGGAGAACGAAATCCTCCTGGCCCGGACAAAGGGCGTCGGCTACCTCTCCCCCGAGGACGCCATCGCCTACAGCACCTCCGGACCGGTCCTGCGGGGGTCGGGCGTGCCCTACGACATCCGCAAGGTGGAACCCTACTGCATCTACGACCGCTTCGACTTCGACATCGTCACCGAGGACGGCGGGGACGTGTACGCCCGCTACATGGTCCGCATTCGCGAAGCACGGGAGAGCTTGAAGATCTTGCGCCAGGCGCTGAAAGACCTCCCCGGCGGTCCCGTCATCGGCAAGAAGAAGTACACTTTCCGCATCCCGCCCGGGGAAGCCTATCAGCGCATCGAGGCCCCGAAAGGGGAGTTGGGCTTCTACCTGGTCAGTGATGGAACCGCGAACCCGTATCGCTATCACGTGCGCTCCCCGTCCTTCATCAACCTGACCGCGCTGGGACCCATGTGTGTCGGTCACAAGGTCGCGGATTCCGTGGGTATCCTCGGGAGCATCGACATCGTCCTCGGTGAGGTCGACCGATAGGAGGAGATACAATGGTTGGCAAAGGCATCCTGCGGGGCCTGACCACAACGGCCCGTCACTTGCTGGAGACGTACCTGGACGACGTGAAGAAGATCCCCAGTCGCTACGCGTACGACCGGCACTTCATCAAACAACCGCTGGAGGAGAAGGGGATCTTCACCATCCAGTACCCGGAGGAGCGTCGCGTCCTGCCGGAGCGGTTCCGCTACGTCCCCATGCTCCTCTACGACGCGGATACGGGGGAGGACCGGTGTACCGCGTGCGGCATCTGTGCCAAAGTCTGTCCCACCCAGTGTATCTGGATCGTGCGGGAGGAGGATAAGACGGGGAAACCCCTGCCCCGTTCCCAGGAGTTCTACATCGACATCTCCATCTGCATGGGCTGTGGTTTCTGCGCGGAGTTCTGCCCCTTCGATTCCATCAAGATGAACCACGATTACGAGATCGCGGTGTACAACCGCTACCCCGATCTCGTTCTCAGCAAGGACGACCTGGTGGTGCCGACGACGTATTACGCCCAGTTGTACCCGGAAGCGTGGGCCGCGGAGGAGCGGGCACGCGAGGAGGAGCGTAAACGGAAGGCCGCACGGGAGAAGGCGCTGGCCGCGAAGCGCGCCGCGAAGGCCAAGGCCGCTGCGAAGAAGAAGGACGAACAAAAGGACGCAGGGAAGTAAGTGGCAGGATATGGGGGCCTGGAGAAAGGAGGTGGATGATGACGAGGATTATCTGGCACGGCCACTTGACGTTCACGATCCAGCACGACGGGGTGACCTTGCTCATCGATCCCTTTTTCGACGGGAATCCCGCCGCGAAGATCTCCAAGGATGATGTGAAGCCCGATTACATCCTCATCACCCACGGTCATGGGGACCACGTGGGGGATACGGTGTACATCGCCAAGAAGACGGGCGCGACGGTCATCTCCAATTTCGAGATAGCGACCTGGTTGCAGAACCAGGGGGTGGAGAAGGTGCACCCCATGCACATCGGTGGCAGCCACGCCTTCCCCTTTGGACGGGTGAAGCTGACCATCGCCCACCACGGCTCCATCCTCCCCGACGGGAGCTACGGCGGCAATCCGGCCGGCCTGCTCCTCACCCTGGGCGACGTGAAGATCTACGATGCGGGGGATACCGCATTGACCTACGATATGACCCTGTTGGCCGACGAGGGAGTGGATGTGGCCATCCTCCCCATCGGGGATAATTTCACTATGGGCCCGGATGACGCGGTCAAGGCGGTGAAGTTCATCAAGCCCAAGGTGGTGATCCCCGCGCATTACAACACGTGGGACCTCATTGCCCAGGATCCCTACGCGTTCAAGGCGCGGGTGGAGAAGGAAACCGACGCCAAGTGCGTCGTCCTGGATGTGGAAGGCGCGTACGAGCTGTGAGTTTTGCCTTTCGTCACACCTCGTCGGCCTCCGCGAGCCCCCGACCATCGACCGTATCGCAGACATCCGGAGTCCCCGGGACTCCGGATGTCTTGAAGTCCATCGCGAGTGTGCTCGTGGGGGTCCTCCTTCTCACCCTGTGGTTGGGTTTCGTGGGAAGGGCGGAAAGTTCCGCAAAGGTCGAGGCTTCCGAGGCCCGGGCTTCGGAAGCCCTCTTCTCGACGGCTTCCCCCCTCACCCTTCCCATCACCTACACCAGTTCCTGGGATGGAAGTCTCCAGCACGCGTACATGAGCCTGCCCTCCCCCCCGCCGACCTCGCCCGTCCCTCTCCTCATCTACGTCCACGGCATGTTCTCCTGCCGCGCGACGCCCCCCTTCCGCACGGTGGTGGAGGGGGATTTCGCCCGCGAGGTCGCCCAACGGGGGTGGATCCTGGTCGCCCCCGAGCTGCACGGTGAGCGTCCCGTCCCCTACCCGGGGGATCCGTGGGATCCGGCAGCCTCCTGTCCCCAGCCCGTCAGTGTGGGGTACCGCCCGATGGGCGCTCGCCCGGCCCAGCGGGATCTCCTCGATGTGTTGGCGTATGTGGGCGCGCATTACCCCATCGCACGGGACCGGGTGTACCTTCTCAGCGAGTCCGCGGGGGGGCTGACGCTGTTGACGGCGCTGGCCAAGTTCCCGGACCGCTTTGCCGCGGCCGTGGTGTATTCTTCCCCCTCCGATTTGGCCCGGTGGCTGACGGAGGATTCGCGCGCCTACCCCAACATCTGGCGGGAGGTGGGCGGCTTGCCCGCGGAGCGACCGTTCGATTACGCGCGGCGTTCCCCCCTTTCCTTCGCGGAGAATTTGAGCCAGATCCCCCTCGTCCTCGTCCACGGCCGGGAGGACGAACGGGTCCCCGTGCACCACAGCCGGGATCTGTACGCGGCCATCCGGGCGTGGAATGCCGACGCGCCCGTGCGTCTCATCGAGTACGAGGGGACGCACGGCGGCCCTTACGATCCCAACGATCCCGAGTTCTTCACCTTCTCCGAGGCGCTGGATTGGTTCGCAACCCAGGCGCGGCCGGCCCATCCCCTCCGCGTCCACGGCCGAACCGACGCGGGGGGACGGACGGGGGAGCCCGGGGAGCCGGAGCTGGGCCCGTACCGTTTCTGGTGGGTGGGGTGGCAACCCCGTGAGGGCGCGGCCCGGTGGACCCGGGTGTCCTTCACCCAGACGACGCCGTACACGGTGACGGGGACGGTGAGCGATACGGTGGGGGTGACGCTGAGCCTGGATGTGGACGCGCTGGGATGGGATACGGGCCCGGTGACGGTGCGGGTGGCCGCGCCGTTGCCCACGCCCGTTTACACGACGACCCTTGTCCCCGTGAGCCATACGGTGTCGCTTTCCCTGCCGGGGGGGCGTGTCACCCTCTGGGCCTGGGCCCCGACGCCCGTTCCTTCGCCCACCCCGACGCCCACACCCACGCCCACGCCTTCGGTGGCCCGGCTGACGGCCCGGGTGTTCGAGGACCGGAACGGGAACGGGGTGCCCGATCCGGGGGAGCCGGGGATCGCCGGGGCCCGGGTGCGGGTCCTGGCCAATGCCAGTCGCCTGGTGGGCACGTGTACGACGCCCGAGGATGGACGGTGTCTCTTCCCCGAGTTGACCCCCGGCGCCTATCTCGTGCGCGAGGAGAACGCGGCCGAGTATCCCCTGGATACGACGGTCAACCAGCAGTTTCTCGTCCTCCGCGCGGGGGAGGAGGTGACGGTGTATTTCGGTGATCGGGCATGGCGCCGCGCCTGGTTGCCCGTGCTGAAGCGCTGATCCCCCGTGGGGCAATCCTCCTGTTTGTGTAGGCATTGGCCATGAATTTGCGTCGTTGGTACGACCGTTACTGGCAGGAAAAGGGCGATCTGGTCGACCGGAATCGCTTGCGTTTGTTCCTGGAACATCTGGCCCCTGCCCGGCAGGTGCTGGCCCTGGACAGCGGGAACGGGGTCCTGGGGCAGATGATGGTCGAGCGCGGGTATCGGGTGTTCGCCACGGACTTGAGCGGGGTCGCCTGCCGGATGTCCCGGGAGAAGGGGCTGCTGGCCGTGCAGGTGGATCTGGACGAGGGGGGATTGCCCTTTGCCCCCGCGAGTTTCGACGCGGTCGTCAGCGATAGCGGGCTGGAGCACCGCTTCTACGTGGAGCCCGTGTTGGATGAGGTGGTTCGGGTGTTGCGCCCGGGCGGACAGTTCCTCCTCCTCTTGCCCAACATTGCCCACTGGTGGGTGCGCTGGCAGATCGTGCGCGGCCATTTCCCCGTGCGCCGGAACACGCCCACGGATTTCACCCACTTGCGCCACTTCACTCTGGCCGATACCCGACGCATGTTGGAACGCCGGGGGTTGAAGGTGGTGGCGGTGGACGGAAGCGCCTCCCTCTGGGTGTGGCAGATGTACCCGTTCTTTTTCCGTTGGCCGGTGGTGCGGGAGGTGTACACGTGGCTGGCCCGACGTCGGCCCTCCCTGTTTGCCCGGGATTTCATCATTGACGCGAGGAAGCCTCGGTGAGTTTGGGGAAGAAGATCCGGTCGGGGGTGTTCTGGGTTGCCTTGGCCAGTGTGTCCACGCGGGCCCTGGGCATTGTGACCCGCCTGGTGCTGGCGATGCTCCTGACCCGGGAGGCCTTTGGGATCGTGGCGGGCGCGAATTTGTACGTGGACGCGCTGCAACTGGTCCGGGAGGCAGGGTTCGGTTCCGCGCTCATCTATTTCCGCAGCCGTCACCCGGAGGAGGAGGAGCAGGCGGAGTACACGACGTTTTGGTTCGTGTTGGGCATGGCGTTGATCCTGTACGCGTTGACGTTGGTCGCGGCCCCCCTGGCCGTCCCCTTTGCCCGCCACCCGAATCCCCTCATCGCACCGGTGTTGCGCGTCCTGGGGCTGAACTTGATCCTGGGCGCCTTCGCCCGGGTGCCCATGATCCGCTTGGCCAAGCAGTTGGATTTCAAGCGCCGGGCGATTCCCGATGTGGTGCCCAATGTGGTCAATGTGGGGGTGTCCTTGCCCCTGGCCGTGCTCGGGTGGGGGGTGTGGAGTCTGGTGTACGGGCGGTTGGCCGCGACGCTGGCCCGGGTGGCCCTGGCGTGGTGGGTGACGGGATGGCGTCCCCGGTGGGTCTTCGTGCCCCGGCTCGCCCGGACGTTGTTCGCTTACGGCAAGCACATTGTCGGTTCCCAGTTGTTGATCCTGGGGATCACGAACATCGATGATGTGTTCGTCATCCGTCTTCTGGGGTGGGATCCGGAGGGGGTGTACGATAACGCGTACCGCCTTTCCAATTTGCCGGCCACTCAGGTGACGGGGGTGGTGAATCAGGTGATGTTCCCCGCGCTGGCCCGGGTGCGCGAGGATCTGCAGGTGTTCCGCCACGTGTACTTCCAGGCCCTCCGTTACGTGGCGTTGGTCTCCGTGCCCATTGCCGGGGGAACGGTGTTGTTTGCTCCCGATGTGGTGGCGCTTATCGGCGCGCAGAAGTGGCATGATATGATCGTGCCCATGCAGTTGCTGGCCGTGTACGGGCTGATGCGTTCTCTGGCCGCCAATATGGGGAATGTGTACCGGGGCGGTGGTCGTCCCCAGTATCTGACGTACATCGCGGTGTGGCGCTTGACGACGATGGCCCTTCTGCTGTACCCCGCGATCCGCTGGGCCGGAATCGTGGGGGTCAGTGCCCTTTCGGCCGCGGTCTCCCTGGTGGACTTCGTCATCTCCGTCACCCTGGCCCATCGGATCCTGCACACGGGATGGCGGGATTACGTGGGGGCCCTGGGCATCCCCCTGGGCGTGGGAGCTCTGATCACGGGCCTCATGTTCCTCATCCTGGCCCGCTGGTGGCCCACCCCCGGGTTGGTTCGAATGATAGGGGCTGGGATAATATATGTGGGTGCGTATGCAGGAGGAGTGGTGGGTAGGGGGTTGCGAGGAACGAGTGACGAGTAATGGGTTGGCGTGGTAGGGAGAGCCCCGCCCAGACTTCGGAAGTCTGAGTGCCCTTCCCGCGTGAGGCCGCAGGCCTTCACTAGGATGAGCCGGGCGGTTTAGCGCCCGGCGCTACTTAACAAGCCAACCCCTGACGCATCGCGACTAACGAGTAACGGAGTAACGAGTAATTGGATGGCGCGGAAAGACAACGATTAACGATTGACGATAAACGATTAAAAGGCCTGGCGTGAGTACAGGGCTATCCCAGCAATGCCAACTTGGCCCTAAGTTACGCATCACGCATTACGCATCACGTATCACGCATCACATCATCACGCCAAGATGCGCCTGCAGCGCCGACGTCCTCACCGACGCCTGACGCATGACGAATGACGCATGACGGATGACGGATGACGCCAAGGAGGTCCCATGTCGGACTTGAGTCGATATCAGCGCCAGATCATCTTCAGCGAACTGGGAGTGGAGGGGCAGCGGAAACTCCTGGCCGCGCGCGTGGCCGTCGTCGGTGTGGGAGCGACGGGCTCCACCATCGCGAACTGGCTGGCACGCGCGGGCGTCGGGTACATCCGCCTCATCGACCGGGATTTCGTCGAATACCACAATTTGCACAGGCAAGCCCTTTACGATGAGGAGGACGTGCGTTCGGGGCTGCCCAAAGCCGTGGCCGCAGCCCGTAAACTCCAACGGGTGAACAGCGAGATCACC
>WGAA01000029.1 GCA_015489285.1 Anaerolineae bacterium
ACGCTTACCCGGCGGTGTGAACAGTACCTCTACCTTCACTTTGGTCTTGCCCCCGTGCCCACGCCCACACCGACACCCCCCGGCGGGGTTGCTCAAGGGGCCGGGACCGTTCAGGGGTACGTTTGGCACGATGTCAACCGGGACGGCGTCCGTCAACCGGAAGAACCCGGAGTCCCGGGGGTAACGGTCTACCTTCGTCCACAGGACTCCGGCGCCTCGGCCGCGGATGTCCTGGAGACGACGACCGACGACAGGGGATTCTACGTCTTCTCCTCCGTACCTTCGGGAACGTATCTGGTCACTTATGCCTCCCCGGGAAGGGTCTATCCAACGACGGAGCGCATCGTGGTCATCGGTTGCGGGGAACGTCAGGTGGTGGAAGTGAACTTCGGATTCTACCGCTTGGGTCGGCGCATCTACCTGCCTCACATGTTGCGCCAATGAGGCGATGGGGGGGGCGTTACCCCGATGTGTAACGCCCCCCTTTTCGATCAGGCCGCGTGTCTCTCGACCCACATGTACACCCCCGGGGCCGGACGCAATGTCAACACAGGGCGGGGTCGCACCGGATACCCCGGGACGAGGGTCAGGCGATACCGCCGGGCCAGGAGCGCCATGACGATGGTCATCTCCAGCGGGGCCAGGAAGTACCCCAAACACTTCCGGGGGCCACCGCTGAAGGGGTAATAGGCAAAGGGCGGGAGATGCTTCGGCACACCGTCCCGGAAGCGTTCCGGGTCGAAGGCCTCGGGCGCAGGCCAGAGGTCGGGGTAACGGTGCGTCACGTAAGGACTGATGACGACCCGTGCCCCGGGCGGAATGGTCACACCGTCGACCACGTCCTCATCGGCCGTATCCCGCGCGGTGACCCACACCGAGGGGTAAAGCCGGAGGACTTCGTCGATGACCATGCGGGTGTAGGGGAGCCGTTCCACGTCCTCCTTTTGCAAGGTTCTGTGGCCCAGCACCGCCTGCACCTCCTCCCGAAACCGACGGTCCACTTCGGGGTGCTTCGCCAGGAGATACCACGTCCAGCTTAGGGCAAGGGCCGTCGTTTCGTGTCCGGCCAGGAAGACGGTGAGCGCCTGGTTGCGCAATTCCTCATCGCTGAGCCGGGTCCCTGTTTCCGGGTCTTCCGCGTTCATGAGCATGGAGAGGAGGTCGTTTCGCTCGGGCGCATGGCGTCGCCGTTCCCGGATGATGCGATAAACGACGTCGTCCAGGGTGGCTTTGGCCCGTCTAAAGGAGGGGAGGGCACGGATGTAAAGGGAGGAGAGCCGGGGCCAGGGGCTCCACGCGATGCGGTTCAACGCGTGGAGCGCGGTGTCGAACGCGGCCAGGAGGCGTTCTTCCTCCTCCAGGACATCTACGGTGAACATGAGGCGGGCAATGACGGCCAAGGTGATCTCCATCATCAAGGGGACGATGTCCACCGGACGCCGGGCCTCGGCCAGGGCATCCCACCGGGGGTAAAATTCCTCCACCGTCGCCGTGATGGTGTCGACCATGTTCAGCAGACGGCGTCGACTGAACGCGGGCTGGACCAACCGCCGCAATCGGTGCCACGTTTCTCCTTCGGCGCTCACCAAATTTTCCCCCAGAAGGGGACGGGGGACGTCCATGGTGCGTCCTTTGACGTAATTGGCCGCGTTGTCCTTGAGGACGTGTTGTACCCCTGTTGGGGATGTGATGATGTACAGCCGTCGCCGTCCCAACGGGAGAACGGCGACTCCTCCCTGTTCCTGAGCAAGGCGGACAAGGGTGTTCACGGGGTCTCGACCGAACTGGGGCAAGAGGCCTAACACCGGGTACGAACGCATGGGTTCCAAGGTGCTCCTCCTTATCTCAAAATGTGGAGGGGGGACAAAAGGGTCTTGACCATTCTATTATACCCGTGTTTGGGATCATGGAGTAACCGGATGGCGTGGGCACAAGGTTGATTCTACAATGCCAACTCTTGTGCCCTGACCTGCCCGGCGCTTCACGAGTAACGAGTAACGGAGTAACGAGTAATCGGATGGCGTGGAAACCGTTTTGGCGTGACGGTTAGGCGTCGGGAGGGAAGACAACTATTAACGATTGACGATTAACGATTAAAGGGATGGCATGGAGATAAAGTTGGCGCTGTTGCAGTTTCGCGGTCCAGACTTCCGAAGTTTGCAAAACTTCGGAAGTCTGAGCTCGAATTCGCACGGCGCTGAACCGCCGTGCTCATTAAAGCGAAGCCCTCCGGGCTTTCTCGCGTAAGGCCGCAGGCCTTCGCTAGGATGAGCCGGGCGGTTTAGCGCCCGGCGCTTCACGAGTAACGAGTAACTGCCTGGCGTGAAGCCAAGGTTGACTCCACCAAGCCAACTTGTCTTCAAGTTACGCATTACGCATCACGCATCACGTATCACGTACCCAATGCCAAGCTTCATCCTAACACGCCGACCCTCTCCCCGCGCCTGACGGATGACGGATGACGCCTGCCGCCTGCCGCCTGACGCCCCGAGGCCTTCCGGTCCCGCGCGGACTTTTCTTTCCCCGACCTCGGCGTTATAATGAGGCCGTGAACGTTTCGCTTCAACCCGGTATCAGGAAGGTAGAACGCTTCTCGGTTCACCCCAAGCCACATGAAGGAGGACAAATCATGGTCGATTTCCAGCTCACCGAAGAGCAGGAACTGGTGCGCAAGTTGGCCCACGACTTCGCGGTCAACGAAATGCGCCCCGTTGCCCGCCACTACGACGAAACAGAGGAATTCCCCTGGCCCATTGTGGAAAAAGCCCACGAGCTCGGTCTGCTCAACAGCGTCATCCCCGAGGAATACGGCGGCGTCGGAGCCGACCGCATTACCGAATGCCTCATCGCGGAGGAGCTGTTCTACGGCTGTGCCGGCATGGGGACTTCCCTCATGGCGAACAACTTGGCCCTCACCCCCATCGTCATCGCGGGGACCGAGGAACAGAAGGAACGGTTTCTCCGGCCCTTTACCGAGGAACCGTTGATGGCTTCCTTCGCCCTCACCGAACCCGAAGCCGGTTCGGACGCCGCGGGCATTCGCACCCGAGCCGTCCGTGACGGGGATTACTACATCCTCAACGGCACCAAACAGTTCATCACCAACGGCAGCGTCGCCTCCCTCTACACCGTATTCGCCACCCTGGATCCCTCCCTGCGTCACAAGGGGATAATCGCGCTCGTCGTTCCTCGGGACACCCCCGGGATCTCCATCGGGAAGAAGGAACACAAGATGGGACAACGGGCGTCGGACACGGCCCAGGTCGTCTTCGAGGACGTGCGGGTACCGGTGGCGAATCGTCTGGGGGAGGAAGGAGAGGGCTTCAAGATCGCCATGCGCACGTTGGACAACTCGCGGGCGGGCATTGCCGCGTGTGCCGTCGGCATTGCCCGGGCCGCTTACGACGACGCGCGCAAGTACGCGCTGGAACGCAAACAGTTCGGCCAGCCCATTGCCAACTTCCAGGCCATCCAATTCATGCTTGCGGACATGGCCATCAAGATCGAGACGGCCCGACTGGCCGTCTGGTACGCGGCCTGGAGGGCGGACAAGGGCCTGCCCCACACCAAGGAATCCTCCATCGCCAAGGCCTACGCCACGGATATCGCAATGGAAGTGACCACCGACGCGGTCCAGATCTTCGGTGGGTACGGGTACACCCGGGAGTTCCTGGTAGAGAAGTACATGCGGGATGCCAAATTGATGCAGATTTACGAGGGGACCAACCAGATTCAGCGGCTCGTTATTGCCCGGCACATCCTGAAGGAACTCATGTAAGGACCATCAGAGGGGGAGTACCGACACATCTTCTTGGAGCTCGGCATGGACCATGCCGAGCTCCAAGACACGGAGGTGGAGTCACCCATGGATGTGTGGCGCATTGTGGCAGAGTGGCCGCAAGTCGACGCAAAACAGCAGCATCAGTGGACGCAGTACATCCGTTTCGCGTCCGACCTCACCGAGGAGGATGTTCCCGCCCTCATCCAGCTGTACAAAATGCTCGCCACGTCCGAGGAGGCCTTACGACGCATTGGAGAGGAAGCCATCTTGACCGCGTTGACGCGGGTCGCCAGCCCGCGGGCGATCCCCCTCTTCCGGGAAGTATTGTTCGACCCGGCCGTGGACAGCGCCAGCCCGCCGGCCGAGATCGTCTTCGCGCTGGGCGAAATCACGCGGGTGAGCAACGCGGCCGATGGCTACGCTCTCCTCGAGGCCTGCCTCGCCCATCCCCACGTGGACGTGCGGGATATGGCGACAACGGCCCTGGTTCGCGCCTACCAGCACAACGGGCGCCCCGTCCCGGAACGGGTGGTTCACACGTTGTACACCCTTATGGAGGGGGATGGAGCCCGGCGGGTCCGGTTCTCCGCGGGTCTGGCATTGCAGGAGTTAGGGGAGTTGGACCTCATCGACGTCATCTTCTGGAGCGAGGAGATGGCCGGGTGGGAGGAACATCCGTACTTCGACCTGGAGGATGACCTCTACTGAATGGACGAACGGCAGCGACAATCTCTTAGCGAGCGGGAAAAGGAGATCCTGGCCCTCCTGGCCACGGGGGCGACCAACCAGGAGATCGCGCGCGCCCTACACATCAGCCCCAACACGGTCAAGGTCCACTTGCGCAACATCTACGCCAAACTCGACGTCATGAACCGCTCCGAGGCCATTCTCGTCGGCCTTCAGGAGGGGATCATCACCCTCCCCGGGGTGGACACCGGTACCCCTTTGCCCACGCCTCCTCCCGTGCCCGTCGCGGTGCCCCACCTCACGTGGGTCATCATCGGCGGGCTCCTGGCCGGGCTCCTCACCGTGGTCTTGCTCCTCTGGTATCCGGGGTACACCCACACCGCGCGTGGCCGCCCGGCCGCCCTCCTGGTCAGCGACCTGGGCCGGGGTGAGGGGGCCCTTCCCCATCGTCGGGACCTGCCGCGCTGGCTCCGCCAGACTCCCCTTTCGATCCCCCTGGCCCGGATGGCCACGGCCACCTGGCAGGGTCGGGTCTTCACCTTTGGCGGGGAAACTCCTGACGGGGTGACCGGCGCGACCTTCGTCTACGATCCCGCTCGTGGGGTGTGGGCCTCGGCCGCAAGCAAGCCCACGCCGGTGAGCAATGCCCAGGCCGTCCGGGTCGGGGACCGGATCTTCGTGTTCGGGGGCACGACGGAAACCTTTACTCCCACCTCTCGGGTGGAGATCTACGATCCCGTGCAGGACCGGTGGGAGCAGGGGACGCCCATGCCCCATCCTGTGGCCGGATACGCGCTGGCCCGCTGGAAAGGGCGCATCTTCCTCTTCGGGGGCTGGGATGGGCACGTGTACCTGACCTCCGTGTACGCTTACGACCCGGAGGAGGACCGATGGGCCGTGCTCCCTCCCATGAGTGCCCCCCGGGCCTTCGCGGTCGCGGCCACGCTGGGGGACGTCATCTACGTCATCGGCGGCTATGACGGTCAGGCGGATGTCCCCGACGTGTGGGCCTTTGACCCCAACACCCTGGAAACGGGGGGAAATCCCTGGTCCCAACTCCAGCCCCTCCTCTCGCCCCGGGGAGGCGCGGGGGTGGCGGTGAGCGCCAACGCCATCTACGTCATCGGCGGGGGCATGGGCCTGACGGTGGAGGGCGCAGAGCGATACGACGTGACGACGGATACGTGGGCCCGCATCGAAACGCCGTACGGTCCCAACTGGCGGCACATGGGCGTAGCCGTCATTGGGGGGGACATCCTCACCATAGGGGGATGGGCGGGCGCCCACCTGCCCTACGTGGAGCGCTATCAGGCCTCCTTCCGCAACTTCATCCCTTACGGACCGGTGCATGTGGAAGAAGGGGGGAAATAGGGGCCCTGCCCGACGTTGCATCCTTCCCGATTTTACCCCTGCGCCCCCACACATTACCATATGCCTGAACCTATCCCGGCACAAAGGCACATCATGAAACGAGAAGCGACCATCGAACGCACGACCCGAGAGACATCCGTCACCGTTCACCTGGTCCTCGACGGTACGGGGAAGGCGGACGTGCGCACGGGTATCGGCTTCTACGACCACATGTGGACCCTCTTCGCGTCCCACGGCCTTTTCGACCTGTCCATCCGGGCGGAAGGGGACCTCCACGTGGACGAGCACCACACGGTGGAGGACGTGGCCATCTGTGTGGGCCAGGCCATCCACGAGGCGCTGGGGGACCGGCGGGGCATCGTGCGCACGGCCCACGCTTACGTGCCCATGGACGAGGCCCTGGCCCGCGTGGTGGTGGACCTGAGCGGGCGGCCCTACGCGGTGTTCCGGGCCCAATGGCACACCCCGCGCGTGGGCGGGTTGGGCACCGACCTGGTCTTCCACATCTTCCAGACGCTGGCCGTGCACGCGCGCATGAACCTGCACGCTCACGTCCTCTACGGGGAGAACGACCACCATCAGATCGAAGCCCTTTTCAAGGCCCTGGCCCGCGCGTTGGACGCGGCCACCCGCCTCGACCCACGACGTGGGGACATCCCCTCCACCAAAGGGGTCCTTACATGAAGGATCGTGCTGCCGCACGTCGAAGCGTCGCTACCGTCGCCTTCCTTCTCCTCTTCCTTTTCACCGTGGGGTGGGAGGGGTATCGCTTCTGGACGCCGCGGGACGTGGAGGGGGACATACGCCAGGTCGGCCGCATCGGGCAGGACACGTACGCCCTCTACCTGGAGGGCACGCACGCCTACATCAGCCAGGCCGCCCAGATCCTGGTCGTGGATGTCGCCTCCCCTAAGAATCCCCGGATAGTGGCCCAGAGTACCGGCCGCCAGGGCATCATCAGCCGCCTCCTCGCCCAACCCCCGTACATCTACACGGTCAGCCGGGAGGATGCCTTGCGGGTCTTGGAGGTCCGTGAGGGGAAGGTGGAGAACGTGGCGTACCTGGATCTGCCCGCCTGGGGGGAGGATGTGGTCGCCCGGGAGGGCAAACTCTACGTGGCCAACGCGTGGGAGGGCCTGGCGGTGGTGGACGCGACCACGCCCACGTCCCCCCGTCTCCTCGCCTCTCATCCCGTGTCCCGCTACGCGTACGGCCTGGCCCTGGCCTACCCTTACGCTTTTGTGGCCGGTTGGGACACCGGCCTGTGGGTCGTCGATGTTCGGGACCCGCAGCATCCCGCCCTCGTCGGTCGCTACGATACCCCGGGGCGGGCCTCCCGGGTGGTCGTTTCCGGGGGGATGGCCTACGTTGCCGACGGGGGAGGCGTCGAGGTGGTGGACGTCTCCGACCCCACACACCCGGTGCACGTGGCCCGCTACACCACCCCCGGGTGGACGTTCGGCCTCTCCGTGGCCGGGCCCTACCTGGCCGTGGCCTGCGGCGGCCCGGGCATCTACGTTTTCGACGTCCGTCATCCCCGGCAGGCCCGACTCATCGGCTCCTACGACACGCCGGGCGCGGGGAATGACGTGGTCTTCAGGCCGCCCTATCTCTTCGTCGCCGACGGGAGGCCGGGGCTCCTCATCCTCGAATTCCGCGAAACAGGGGAACGTCCGCAATGATCGATGTGGTCCGCTGGAACATGATACTGTTCGTCCTGGTGGGGGCCTTTCTGCCCGTGACGTATCGGGTGGCCCGGGCCCTTCTCGTCACCGATGAGGCGCGGATGGCGGACGTGAGCGCGGCCTTTGCCCTCCCCGTGGGCCTCCTGCTGATCACGTACGTGAGTTGGCTCGGCATGGTGGTTCACCTTCCCCTCCACCGCCCGCTCTGGCTCTGGGTCCTCGTTGGGATGGTGGCCGCGGGGACGTGGTGGCGGTGGGGGCGGGATACGCTGGCACTCCTGCGGGCAGAAGGGCGGAGGATGCTGGGCGTGGCAGGGCTCTACCTCCTCGTAGGAGGGGTATGGTGGGTCCTGCGGGCGGCGGGGAACGCGCACTTCATCCCCGTTGGGGAGCACGTGATGAACCTCTCCTTTGCCCAGATGTTCCCCAGGTATCAACAGATCCCGCCCCCTAACCCCTTCTTCGCGAGGCAGGTCATCGACTTCTATTACTACTTCTTCGCCCTCATCATCAGCACCCTGGCCCAGATGACGTTCTTGCCCCTGCACGAGGCGTATTTCCTCATGGGGGTGACGTGGCCGGCGCTGGTGGCCGCGCACATTTACGTCCTGGTGCGCGCCCTGAGCCGACGCCGCGTGACGCCGTGGCTCGCGGTGGGCTTCTA
>WGAA01000030.1 GCA_015489285.1 Anaerolineae bacterium
AGGGTGGCGTCGTGCAGGGGCCATCGCAGGCCCTGGGTGGTGACGCGATGCACGGTGGGGGTGATGGGGATGAGGGAGACGATGTCCCCGGGGTGGCCTTGCAGCACGAGGACGTCGCCCCCGCGCACGAGGTAGCCCGTGTCCGAGTCGGCGACGAACCAGAGGCGGGCGGGCTCCCAGTCGGGCAAGGCCAGGAGGAAGATGTTGGCCAACGTCTGGTCCAGCCGCCCGCCCAGGAGCCCGAGCAGGAGAATGTCCCGAGCGCCGTTGTCCACCGCGTGCCGGAGGGCCAGTTCCAGGTCCGTGTAATCCTTGTCCCGAGGAAAGGCGAGAAATGTGGTTCCCGCCGCCTCCAGGCGAGCGCGCACCTCTGAGGGCAGGGAATCCAGGTCGCCGATGACCACCGCGGGGGAAAGGCCCAGGCGCAACGCGTGCAGGGTGCCGCCGTCCGCGCAGACAACCGTACGGCCCGCCACCAGGCTCTGAACCTCCTTGGGAGGACGACATTCCCCGTTGGCAAAGATCACCACCCGCTCATATCTTCCCATGGCCCTGCCCTCCACAAAGCAAATCGCCACCGGGTCCCGGTCTCGGGTCGGTGGCGATTTCAGCGTCTCTTGAAATGCCCGTCTCCCTACGCCGGCATTACCCGGATCAGGTTCCAAGGGTCGGTGGCGGATGCGGCCACCCTCTCAGCCGGGCTCACCCCAGCTCCCCTGCGTACATCTTCGATTTTCGGCTCCGAACGTCCGCTCATATTATACCCCCATCCGAGGAAAGGGCAAAAACGTCGTGTCCGCCTTCCCCTCGCCTGGGCGTTATGTAGTCAATAGCTTGCAGTATTTTCTTCTTGACGGCCGGTATTCTCATCGCCTGACAAAGGGGAGGAAGCCGTGCGTTCGCCCCTCCACACGCACACTCCAGGGACCAAAGAAGGCCCCATCTCGGGTCTGTAACCAGTACGAATACCTCCGCCCCGGCCGAACCCCGTCGTCCACAAAGCGGTATATGACCTCGTTCCCCTGGACATCACTCCCGGTTACCGGCGTGTCGGACAAGCGGACTTCGGGGGTCTGACCCTCGGAGCGCCACACGTAGAACGTGGGCTCTGTGGCCCGGATTCGAACGGCCCACTCCAGGCGGACACGGGTTCCCTCGGCCCGGGCAACAAAGCGGGTAATCTGGAACCCCGTCGGGGCAATGTAGCCGAAGTCCAGTGTCCGGTCCTCCATGTGCCCCACGGTCAACGTTGTCGTCAGAGGGCTGGAGGAGGTGCGCACGAGCCCGCCGTAGCTCCCCGGTGCAGTCACCGTGTACGTGCCGGGCAGCAGGTCCTCCACCATGTAATACCCCGTTACCGACGTCGTCACCGTCAGGTCCACCGTCTCGTCGATGACGTTGACCCCCGTCACGTGCAGGGGGAGGTGGGTAATCCCGTTCGTTTCCCCGGGATCCTGAATACCGTCTCCATCCGAATCCACCCAGACGAAGTCGCCGATGCGTCCCTTGACGATCTCGCCGAAGTCGTTGTCCGTGTCCGAGCCGCTGGCCCCCACGACCACCAGGTCGACCGTGTGGACGTTGGGGGTCGTGCTTTCCAGACCGCTCGGCTGAGTCTCCACGACGAAGTAGCGCCCGGGCAGGTATCCGTTGAACGCGTACGTGCCGTCGCTCGCGGTGTTCACACACGCCTGAAGGGCATCACCCGCGTCGTGCGAACCGTTGCCGTCATCCCGGTAGAGGCACACCTGAACCCCGCCTATCCCCTCCTCGCCGGCATCCTGCTGCCCGTCCTCGTCCCAATCGTAGAAGACCGTCCCGGCAATGTTACCCCGACCCGCGTACCCGAAATCCGCCTCGTTGTAATCGTCGCCGTAGTTCACCGTCACTTCCTTGGGGTCCGGACCGCTTTGGGGCCCCGGGATGAGGGTGTAGCCGCTCAGGTCGGGATCCCCATCATCGACATCGACCCAATAGGTGCCCTCCTGGGTAACGGTAAAATCGTACGCTCCTCCGCCACTCGTCGTCTGGGTAGCCACCAGCGCGTCGTCCCCGCCCGGTTCAAACACATGATCCCCGTCGTCCCGGTACAGCCGGACGGTGATGTTGTCGAGGCCCGGTTCTCCCCCGTCCTGGAGGCCGTTGCCGTTGGTGTCGTTCCACACGTAATCCCCGATGGTAATGCTTGCCGGAACCGAGCAGGCGAACGCTTCGATATCCCATCGACCATCTTCTGTACCCTGGAGAGGGGTGCCGTAAGGACCAACGGGCGTGGCAGCCGCGGTGGTCTTGTCGATGATGACCAATCCCTCGAAACTACCGCTGGGGTTGTTACCGATGGCGCCCTCACTGCCCAACACACCGTAAAGGGTCCCATTGGCCGGGTGGAAGGAGAGGTCCTCGATGTCGTCCACACCCGTGTAGCCGGGATCCCCCGGCGGGCCTCCCACAAGGGTCAGCGCGCCCGTCGTGGGGTCGATTGTGACCAGGTAACTCTTGCTGGCCCAGGCGCTGTACGCGCCGTACATCACCCCGGTTACGGGGTCGATGGCCAGACCGTCGATGTGCGGGTCGACCTTCCCTGCCAGAGGGTTGGGAGAGGGGAATTGAAGGTTGACCACGTGGGTGGTGTTCCCCGTGTTGGGATCGACAATGTAGAGGACTCCTGGGTTCGGGTCTACCGCGACCGCGTAGAGGGTCCCCGTGCGGGGGTCGAAAGCCAGCGCGTCCACGTCATCCAGGCCGATGTCGGGATTGATGATGGTCGTCGCGGCCGTTTGGTCGTCGATGGTCTGCAACGGTGTCGCGGTGTTCTCCCCGGCCACGTTGTAGATGGTGAACCCCGAAGGACGGATGGCCAGATTCTCCCCGTCGGAGGGGACGACCTTGCCGATGACCTGAACCTGCCCCGTCGTGTGGTCGATGAGCCCCAGGAAGTCGCCGTAATCGGCCATGACGTAACATGTGCCCTCCTCGATGGGCGGGACGGGGTGAAGGCCGAAATCGATGGTGTCGTTGTCCGCGTCCAGGTGGACGTCGGCTTTGAGCGCGGGCGAGGCATCGCTATCCTTGGTCGGGTCGCCCCCTTGATGGGCGGGGCTGGCGATCAGTCCGACGAGCGCCCCCCCGGGGTTGTAGTTGTCCTTGTTGAGGACGACACAGTAATCCCCGGCCAGGAGGTTGGTGAAGGAGTAGAGCCCGTTCCCGTCTGTTGTGTCGCTTCGCAGGGGGGTGCTGGAGGGCGAAAGGCTGGCGCACGTCCCCGAGTAGAGGTCGACCAGGACGTTCTGGATGCCCGGCTCGCCGTCATCCTGGATGCCGTCCCCGTCCGTATCCCGCCACACCCGGTCCCCCAGGGTGTAGTTGGGTTCGGCAAAACAGACCTCATGGTCCTCGACCTCACCATCTCGGGCAGGACCGCCGATACAGCCGGATGAAATCTCGATTTGCACGTTATCCACGCGGAATTCGTCATCCCACGCGCTCCAATTGCCGCCGTCGTTGACGAAACGGATGACGGTGTTGGCCGTCGCGTAGGGGGTGATGTCGAAGGTCGCGTGTCCACTCTTGTATTCCGTGCCGTAAGTGGCCAGACGATGGAAGCTCGTGCCGTCCGCGGAGACGTAGAGGGCGATTTCCTCTTCCAGGTCCCCCGTTTCCCAGTCAAAGGAGAGGATGGCCTGGGAAGCGCCGGAGAGGTTCGCGGCTCTTTGGATGCCCTCCCCGTTTCGGAGTCGAGCCATGAGCAACTTGCCGTCGACGATCTTCACCCGTCCGCTGGCCGGGTCGTCGTCGTCCCGCAACTCATCCCAGGGGGAAGGGGACCAGTCGAGGGTGCCGTCGCTGTTGTTATAGGCCACGGTGCTGAAAGTGTCCCGGTACGTGCCGCCCCCGGAGCACAAGGTGTCCGTTGTCAGGCGCAGGCGGGCGAAGGAGCGGCTGGGCGCGGTCAGAGGTACGGTGCCAAAGGACAGGGTGACCGAACCGTGCGTCCCCGCGGGCACCGTCACCGACGTCGCCTCCCCGCTGTCTTCAAAGTCGCCATCTCCGTTGAAGTCAATCCACCCGTAAAGGGTTGCCCCGGTGCTCAGGTCGTTGTTCACGGGCACCGAGACCTGGCCGGGGGCCCCTTTTGTTAGGGCAATGCACCCGGAAACCCCATCCTCATCATCGGTGTTCGACGTGTCATCGCCGGAGGCATCTGATGTGGGTTGGCCGTCGTCCTCCGCGTCCACCGTGGCCCCGATGTAGAGATCGCTGTTGATGATGTGGCGTGGGCCGTTCTCGTCCCGGCTTGTGTCATAGGAGTCCGGTGCGTCCCCCCAATCGTAATCGTAGCAGGACACCGTCCAGGAGGAGGACACGGTGACAACGGGCAGAGTGCTATCGTCACGCGGGTGCAGGGGGTGGCCCTCCGCGGTTGCCGTGTTCGTCCACACAGGGCAATTATCGGCCTGGACGGTGTAACTCCGGTCGAATTCGTACACCTCCTGGGGGTAGACCACGTGCCACCAGATCTGGTGGTCGCCACTGGGTTCCAGGAGCGGGTCGTAGACCCCCACGCCCCCGTGGAGCACCACGTCGCCGCAGTTCTCCACGCGGAAGTGGTAGGAGATGGAGTCGCCCTCGTGGGCCGTGTAGGGGCCGGTCTTCTCCAATTCCACACACGATTGGAAGAAGCCGAAATCCACGAATTCCTTGTGCTCCCCGGCTGCCAGGGTGACCTCCACGTCGAAACTGTTTTCATCCCCGTCGCTGTCCCGGGAATCGTCTCCTCCCTGGTCTTGCATGGTGGCGTACCAATGGTGGTCTGTGTGGGTGTTGTCGAGAGGGCCTCCCGCGTCGAAGTTG
>WGAA01000031.1 GCA_015489285.1 Anaerolineae bacterium
CCGTCGCTATTGGTCGTCGTCGTGGCGACCAGGGTGTCGTCGTCATTGTAAAGTTCCAGCACAACCCCGATCAGGTCGGGCTCGCCGGGGTCCTGGATCCCGTCCACCTTGTGGGATTCCGTGTGGTAGATGTCGTGCCAGACGCGTCCGGAAATGGACCCGGAGGCATCCTGTCCCCGGTTTTCCGGGCCGGACGCAGCCAGGGGCATGTGTCCCAGGGCTATCAACAAGAGGATGTTAAGGAGTACGGTGAACATCAGGCTCGGGCGCGGGCGAACTCGCTTCATTTTCTTCTCTCTCCTAACTTACGTAATCAGGGTATCTTCGATCGGCTGCGAGGTTTCACGATGCATGAATGGATGGGCTGCTAGGGTGGATAGCGTACAAGGGGGATGTCTCTTTACCCCATTTCTTCCAATAATGCCGTCATATTATATCATAAGATACCCATTGCAAACCTTACAACTTCCTGACAGATTATGTCACGTAACGGCAATAAATTTATTTTGTACGATAGCGAGAAGATTTTATAATTTTCTTGGTAAGGAGATTGGCGGTCAGAGCACCGGAAAAGCGGAGCGAGGCGGTGGATATCGGTTATCAGGTGGGGAGGCCGTGTTCCGCCCCGTTCTTCTGTAATCCCTTTCGTCCCTTCTCCCAATGTATGGTACAATGGCGAGGATGATGGGACATCGCCGATAGCGAGGCCGTCCTATGGACGGCAGACTCTTCGTTCGGCCGCAAGGGGAGGTCTCCTCTTGCGGTCAACGTCCGTGAAGGACAGGTGCCCTGGGAAGGGAAAACGCGTTACCCATATCCTTGTAGAAGGAGGTCGAAGGAATCATGGACCGGGATTACTATCGTGTTGAAGTCGCAGGGGTCGTCCGGGATTTGCCCTTGTTCGAGGTGGCCCCCGGGCTGCGGATCGCCATCTTCAACATGCTGGGGGATACGGAGGTCGTGGAGGCGGCCGCGGATGCCCTGTTGCCGCTCCTCCCGGAGATGGACGTGCTCGTCACGCCGGAGGTGAAGGCCATACCCCTGGCCCATGCCCTGGCCGCCCGTCTGGGCAAACGATACGTGGTCGCCCGCAAGATCCTCAAACCCTACATGGTGGGCGCCATCAAAACGGAGGTCGTCAGCATCACCACCGGACAACCCCAGCCTCTGTACATCGACGGCAAGGACCTGCCCCTCCTGCGGGGGAAGCGGGTCGTCCTGGTGGATGATGTGGTAAGCACGGGGAGCACGTTGCGGGGACTACATCAACTCATGGATATGGCCGGAGCGGAAGTCGTCGGTGAGGCGGCCGTCTTCACCGAGGGGGATAGGGAAAAGTGGAACCACATTATTGCCTTGGGACACCTTCCGCTGTTCAAGGACGAATGAGCTACGACAGGTGGGCTTATGTGGGATAGGTTGGAAGAGCTGGTGCGAAAATACAACGCGTTGAGCGAGGAGATGGCGCGGCCCGAAGTGGCAACCGACCCCAAGCGGTTGTCCCAGCTGGCCCAGGAACAGGCCGAACTCGCGCCCCTCGTCCGCGCATACGAGCGCTACAAAGAGGTCCAGGCCCAATTGGAGAGCGCCCGAGCCATGCTGGAGGACGAAGAGCTGGCCGAACTGGCACGGGAGGAAGTGGCGGCCCTGGAGCGCGAGTCACAGCGCCTGGAGGAGGAGCTCAAGCGTCTCCTCCTGCCCAAGGACCCCAACGATGAGCGCAACGTGATTATGGAAATTCGGGCCGGGGCCGGAGGGGAGGAAGCCGCCCTCTTCGCCGCCGATCTGGCGCGCATGTACATGCGGTACGCGGAGCGCAAAGGCTGGGACACCGAAGTGTTGTCCAGCAACCCAACGGGTATTGGGGGCTACAAGGAGATCATTTTCCTCGTCAAGGGGAAGGGAGCGTACTCGCGGTTGAAGTACGAAAGCGGGGTGCATCGCGTCCAACGGGTCCCCGAGACTGAAGCTTCGGGACGCATCCACACTTCTACCGCGACGGTAGCGGTGTTGCCCGAGATGGAAGCGGTGGAGGTGCACATCGACCCAAAGGATCTTCGTATAGAAACGTTTCGGGCCTCGGGCCCGGGAGGGCAGCATGTGAACCGCACGGATTCTGCCGTGCGCATCACGCATTTGCCCACGGGGCTTGTCGTCACGTGCCAGGATGCCAAGTCCCAATTGCAGAACCGCCAGAAGGCCATGCAGATCCTGCGGGCCCGCCTGCACGCGATGGAGGAGGCGCGTCGTCTGCAAGAGTTGGGGGAGAAACGACGTTCCCAGGTGGGGACGGGGGAGCGGAGTGAGAAGATCCGCACTTACAATTTCCCCCAGAACCGGGTCACGGACCATCGCATTGGCCTGACCTTGTACAAGCTGCCGGATATCTTGGACGGCGATCTGGACGAGATCATCGATGCGCTCATCACTGAGGATCAGACCCGGCGGTTAGCCGAAGAGGTATCCTCCAATGGCCAACGAGAAGGTACGGACGAGTAGGGCCGTCGGGAGCGGGGCGCGGCAACGCGCCGTTTGTGCGGCGCAGACAGGGGGCGTCCTGGAAGGGACGCTCGGCGGGGGGCTGCGCGAACCCGGGACACGGTTGCACGTCAAAGGCCATGCGGGCACAGAACCCTAAGCGCGTCCGCGATGCCCTGGCCGAGGGGACCCGCCTCCTCGCCCGGGCAGGAGTGGAGACCCCCCGTCGGGACGCGGAGCTCCTCCTCTCCCACGCGCTCGGACGGCCCAGAACCTGGCTCTTCGCCCACCCCGATGAGGTGCTCCCGCTTGCGGCGTGGGAACGCTATCGGGAGGCGCTGGAACGCCGGGCGCGCGGGGAGCCCCCGGCCTATATCCTGGGGGAGTGGGAATTCTACGGCGTATCCCTGACCGTAACCCCGGACGTCCTGGTTCCCCGTCCCGAGACGGAACTCCTCGTCGATTTGGCCCTGGATTACCTCCAACCCCCGACGAGATCCGGACGCGTTGCAGATGTGGGGACGGGATCGGGGGCTATCGCGCTGGCCGTGGCCCTGCGGCGCCCTCGCGTTCACGTGTGGGCCACGGATATCAGCGCCCGCGCGTTGCGGGTTGCACGCCACAACGTGCGTTGTCACCGGGTTTCCGACCGCGTCCATCTCGTCCAGGCCGACGTGTTGACCCCTCTCATCGGGCCCTTTGACCTTATCCTGGCCAATCTTCCCTATGTGGCCCTGGAGGAAGCCCACGTCGTGGATTCCCGCGTGACGGCTTTTGAGCCCCCCGAGGCCGTTTGGGGGGGGCCTCACGGCACCGTGTACATCGAACGACTGTTACGGCAGGTTCCCGGCCGTCTGGCCCCCGGAGGGGTGGCGTTGCTGGAGATCGGATACCGGCAGGCGCAGCGGGTCCTTCACCTGGCGGAATCGCTCGTCCCCCGATTCCCGGCCCGCGTTCATCCCGACCCCGCCGGTCATCCCCGTGTCGTAGAACTCAGGAGGCCCAATGGGTGATACACCTTACTTCCGCTTGCTTGCGTTCGATCTGGACGGCACCCTATTGCCTTACGGGGAGCCTCCCCGGCCGCGCGTGGTGGATGCTTTGCGCCGGGCGCAGGCCGCAGGCGTGATCGTGACCCTCGCTACGGGGCGGGCGCCCTCCACGGCCCGACCGTACGCCCACCGTTTGGGGATCACCGCCCCCATTATCTGCTTTCAGGGAGGGCGGGTGGTGGATCCCGGTTCCGGTGAAAGCTTGTACGCCCGCACGTATCCTCTGGCTTTGGCCCGGGCAGTGTTCATGTACGCTCGGGCTTTGGAGGAGGAGCTGGGGGACGGTTGGGCTCCCCTGGTCTATCAGGGGGATGAGATGTATGTCACCCGGCTCTGGCTGTCCGAAGAGGAATATCGGGAGTTTTTCGCCCCTCGGTGGCATTACCTGAATTCCTTCGACGAGCTGCCCGAAGCCCCCGTGGACAAGATCATTTTCGTTGGGGAGCCCTCCAAGTTGGATGCCTTGCAACCCCGGCTGCGGGAGCGCTTTCAGGGCCTGGTCGAGGTGGTGCGGTCCTGGCGTATCTTCCTCGAAGTGACCGCGTTGGGGGTGACGAAGGGGAACGCGTTGGCCTGGTTGGCCCGTTACCTGGGCATCCCCCGGGAACGGGTGGTCGCCGTCGGCGACGCGGACAACGACATATCCATGTTGCGTTGGGCCGGGCTGGCCGTCGCTATGGGGCACGCCCCTCCGGAGGTCAAGGCCGTAGCCGATGTCATCGCCCCGCCGGTGGAGGAAGACGGCGCGGCCTGGGTGATCGATTACGTGCTCGGGGAGAACTCAGGAAATCGGTGAGGTCGAGCCCAAGCGGGGCGTTTAGAGGTATGGGGTGGGGCGGACAGGTATCCCATGTTCCCCGAAATAACACGGACGCGTCCGTATCCTTTTTCCCTTTTGGCACGTTGGCTACAATGAAGGCTGTATCCAATTCGTTAGGGAGAGGCCGAATCCCGGTGTTTCATCTGACGTGCGCTTTACGGTTCCTGTGGGCGCTCTTTGTCGGTGCGCCTCCCAGGTCTTCGTCCGCTGCTGCCGCGGGTGCAGA
>WGAA01000032.1 GCA_015489285.1 Anaerolineae bacterium
CGATGGTGGCCCCATCCTCGTACTCACGCACTACATGACGCTTGAAGGCTTCGCTGTAACGCTTAACGGTCTGTGACATGTCTTGTCCCTCCTTGTCCGAATGGATGAGTAGTCAGTACCTTACCAGTAAACATATATCAGGACAACACACAAATCACGTATTACGCATTACGCATCACGCATTACGTAGCGAAGCCAAGATGCATGCCGGGGGTGCCCACATACTTGACACGCCAACCCTGACGCCTAACGCCATAGGAGATACACCATGTCCGATACGACAACTCTAACCAAGGAACCCACACCCATCGAACTCGATCCCAACCCGCCGCGACACAACTGGCGGGAGGCGCATCTGACACCGGGGCGACGGCCGCCCTGGCTGCGGGTGAAGGCGCCGGTCACGGAGAATTACCTGCGCCTAAAGCACCTCATGCGCAATCATCACCTGCACACCGTCTGCGAGGAAGCCCTTTGTCCCAACATCGGCGAATGCTGGGGCCGCGGCACCGCGACGTTCCTGCTCCTGGGCGACATCTGCACCCGCTCCTGCGGATTCTGCAAGATTCGCACGGGCAAGCCGGACCCTGTGGACTGGGACGAACCGCGGCGCGTCGCGGAGACCGTCGAAATGATGAACCTCCGTCACGCGGTCCTCACCTCTGTCACCCGGGACGACCTACCCGACGGCGGGGCGACCATCTTTGCCATGACCGTTCGCGAGATCCGGCAACGGCTGCCCAACTGCACGGTAGAAGTTCTCATTCCGGACTTCAAGGGCGACCGGGGCGCGTTGAAGATCGTCATGGACGAACATCCCGACATCCTCAATCACAACGTGGAGACCGTGCCGCGGCTGTATCGACGGGTGCGTCCCCAGGCCAAATACGAACGCTCGTTGCGCGTCCTCGAGTGGGCCAAGGAGATGGACCCCAACGTGACCACCAAATCGGGCATCATGGTAGGATTGGGCGAGCGCTGGGACGAGATCCTCGCGGTCATGGACGACCTGCGCGCGGTGGGCTGTGACATTTTGACCATCGGCCAGTACCTGCAACCCAGCCGTCATCACCTGCCCATCGAACGCTACTACACGCCCGAGGAATTCGAGCGCCTGAAGGAAGAAGGGCTTGCCCGGGGATTCAAGTGGGTGGAATCCGGGCCGCTGGTGCGCTCCTCCTACCACGCGGACGAGCAGGTGAGGAGGGATGGGGATAAGGGGTCGGCGTGAAAGCGGAAAAGTCTTTGGGAATGCGGCGACCTGGCGCCGCTTTAGAGGTGGTTGCAGGTTCCAGGTTTCAGGTTGCAGGAAAGGCAGACAACGACGATTAACGATTGACGATAAACGATTAAGGGGTTGGCGCGAGGCCGGGAGCGGCTCAATAAAAGCACGCACGGGGCTAAAGACCCCGTGCTACATCGAGGTGAAGACCGCTGGAAGCGGCCTGAAGGGAGCCCTCTTCCAGGGGGCTTTGCCCTGACGTAGCCCGAAGGTTCACCTTCGGGCCGTACCGAAGGATCGGAAAATGGTTAGAGTACCGACGCATCGTGAGCCGACACATCCTGGCGAGGTTTTGAAGGAAGAATTCCTTCGGCCGTTGGGCATTTCCCAGCGAGAACTGGCCGAAGGGATCCACATGTCATACCGCTATATCAACGCGGTGATCAACAAAAAACGAGGAGTGACGCCGGGGGCCGCGTTGCGGTTGGCCAAATACTTTGGGACGACACCCGGGTTTTGGATGAACTTGCAGTTGCGGTGGGATCTATATCAGGCCCAAAAGGAAGAAGCCTCGCAATTGGAGGAAATCGAACCGTTCAACCCGGCGGCCCTGCGAGCACATTGAAGGAACAAAAGACCGGAACGGTCGGATGACCTTGGAGATTCTATGGCAGTTGAGTCGTGGCTGGACCTACGTGTGGGTGACATCGTGAGATTGCGTAAACCGCACGCGTGCGGCAGTACCGACTGGGAAGTCGTGCGCGTGGGCGCGGACATCGGCCTGCGCTGTTTGGGATGTGGCCGCCGCGTCCTGCTGCCCCGCGACAAGTTTCGTCGCCGGGCCAAAGCCTACGTGCGCCGGGCCTCCACCTTAGAAGGACAAGGTGAGGCTGCATGAGCGCGCGCGTCACCAACGGAGGGTTCGCGAACGTCCTCCGCAACCGACACTTCCTCTACATGTGGGCCGCCCAACTCCTCTCCCAACTGAGCCGTAACGCCATCCACTTCGTCCAGATCGTGCTCATCGAACGCCTCACCGGCAGCAGCGTTCACTTAGGGGTCATGATCTTCTCCTTCACCATCCCCGGCGCCCTGTTCAGCCCCATCGCCGGCGTCCTGGTAGACCACCTCCCCCGGAAATACATCCTCCTCATCTCCAACCTCCTCCGGGCGCTCCTGGTGGTCACCTACGTCATCCTCCTCAAGCACCTTCATTCCACCTGGGCCCTTCTCATCCTCATCTACCTTATCACCTTCATCGCCTCCACCATCGGCCAATTCTTTGCCCCCGCGGAACAGGCCACCCTGCCCCTCCTCCTCCCCAAGGAACAACTCCTCTCCGCCAACTCCCTCTTCAACCTGACCACCGCTTTGAGTCAGGCGTTGGGCTTACTCCTCCTTGGGCCCATCCTGGTCAAGACCATCGGCATTGCCAACGCCTTCCTCGTCATCGCCGTGTGGTATGGCCTGGCCGCTCTCCTCATCCTTCCCATCCCGCGGGACAAGGGCAAAGTCCGATTGCGGGACGTGTACACCCTCAGCCGGATGGGGTGGTCCCACTTCTGGCAGCAGATCAAAGAGGCCTGGAAATTCATCGCGCGCACCCGCATCGTCCTCTTCGGCATCCTGAACATGGGGCTCGTGGCCATGTTCCTCATGATCCTGGCCATGGTCGCGCCGGGGTTCGCGACACGGGTCCTGCACATGCAGCCGGAGGACGCGGCCTTCGTCTTCGCGCCGGCCGGAGTGGGCATGTTGATCACCACCTACATCCTGGGGCAATACGGGTACCTCATGCGGCGTGACCTCCTCCTCATCGGGGGGCTGATGTCCATCGCCCTGGCCTTTGCCCTGCTCGGCTGGGTGGGTTACGGCTTCCCCTGGAAGGAATACACCATTTACGTCGCCATGGCCATCAGCTTCGTCCTGGGGGTCGGACTCTCCACCGTTCACGTCGTTTCCCAAACGACCCTGCAGGAAGAAACCCCCATCGACGTCCAGGGGCGGGTGTTCTCCACCCACTACATGCTCATCAACCTGCTGGGGCTTCCCCCCATGCTCTTCACCGGCGTCCTTTTCGACCTCTTCGGCATCGACACCGTGCTCAAGTGGCTCGGTATCGTCGTCACCCTCTTCATGATGGGATACGCCTGGGTTCTTCGACGTACGTGGACGGTGCACCATGTTGACGGTCGTACGCGTTAGCAAAGCCTTCGTTGCCCGACCCGTTCTGCAGGACATCACCTTTACCGTGGAACGGGGGGAAACCGTCTGCCTTCTGGGCCCCTCCGGAGGGGGGAAGAGCACCCTCCTGCGCATCATTGCCGGCTTACTCCTCCCCGACGCGGGGCAGATCCTGTGGCAGGGCGAGGATATCACCCTCGTCCCCCCTCACGCGCGGCGTTTTGGTCTCATGTTCCAGGACTACGCGCTCTTCCCCCACATGGACGTCTGGGATAACGTGGCCTTTGGCCTGCGGATGTTGGGACTCCCCCGCTCCGAGATCGAACGGCGGGTCCGTGATGCCCTGGAACGGGTCAACCTCCTCGACTTCGCCCACCGTCGGGTGACGGACCTCTCCGGGGGGGAACAACAGCGGGTCGCACTGGCCCGTACCCTGGCCCCGCGGCCTCGGCTCCTCATGCTCGACGAACCTCTCGGTTCCCTGGACCGGGTGTTGCGGGAACGCCTGCTGGAGGACCTGCGTCACATCCTGCGGGAGGACGACACTCCGGCCATCTACGTCACCCACGATCAGGAGGAAGCCTTCGCCATTGCCGACCGCGTCCTCCTCCTGAAGGAAGGCCGCATCGTCCAGCAGGGCACGCCGGAGGCCGTGTACACCCGACCGGCCACCCCCTGGGTGGCCCAATTCCTCGGCTTACGCAATCTCCTCCCCGGGCGGGTGACGGGCCTCGACCCCCTGCGGGTGATCACCGACGAAGGGCCGTTCACCCTCCCTGAGTGCTCTCGCCCCCTCCGGGTGGGGGACGCCGTCACCCTCATCCTGCGTCCCACCGCAGCCCGTCTCCCGGGACCGACCCCCCAGGGGGGCAACATCCTCCAGGGGCGGGTCGTGGACCTCGTCTTCGGGGGGGACGACTACCGGGTCGAGCTGGAAACGAAGGCCGGGCGGACCTTCGAGTTCCGCATGCCGCTGGCCCTCCCCGTGGGGACTCAGGTGACGTTGGCGCTCGACGGGGAACGTATCGGCTGCATCCCCCACGGGGAAGGGGAAGACGTCAAGTAAGTGGGGGTTACTCCCCGGGCGTGTAGAAATCCAGGGGTTCCCGGATGGGGGGAAGTCGTTTGGGGAGCTCGATGTAGAAGGTGCTCCCCCGGCCCGGCGTGCTGCGCACCCAGATGCGCCCGTGGTGGCGTTCCACAATGTACTTACAAATGGTCAATCCCAGCCCCGCGCCCCGGTACGCGCGACGTTCGCTCGTATCCACCTGATAAAAGCGGTCGAAAATCCGCTCCTGCTCCGATTCGGGAATCCCGATCCCCGTATCCGAAACCCACACCCGGACCTTTTCCCCCTCGTCCCGGCCGTCGATGAGCACCTTCCCTCCTTTGGGGGTGAACTTCAGGGCGTTTTCCACCAAATTCGTCAACACCTGCTCCATGCGCATGTAATCCCCTTCGATATCGGGGAAATCGGAGGGGAGGCGGTTCTCCAGGTGGATGCCCTTCTCCTCGGCGATGGGCGTCAACTTCTGGACGACCCGATCCGCGATGGCGGCCAGGGAGATCTCCTCCACGTGCATCTTCAACTCGCCCGCCTCCAAGCGGGAGAAGACGAGGAGATCGTCGATCATGCGCTGGAGCACCTGGGTTTGCTCCTTGACCGTCGTCAGGAAGTCGGCCTGGAGGTCGGTAATGGGACCGGCCTTGCCCATGCGGATGATCTCCACGAACCCCTTGATGGAGTGAAGCGGGGTCTTGAGCTCGTGGCTGATGACGGAGATGAAGTTGCTCTTCATCCGCTCCAGTTCCTTCTGGGCGGTGATATCCCGCAGCACGGTGACCGCACCCCGGGGCCCCTCCCCGTGACTGCGGATGGGGGAGCTCACAGCCTGGTATGTGTGGGGCTTTTCCCCCGGGTAAGTGAACGTCACGTCGCGGGTGAGGACATCCCCCTCCTGGGTTGTGACCTCGCGGATGAGCTCGATGAGCTCGTCGTTGTGGATGACGTGGGCCAGGGGCGATCCCACGGGGGACCGTTGCCAGCGGAAGGTGCGCATGGCGACGGGGTTGACCATGAGGACGTTCAGGTGACGGTCGGTGACGATGACCGCGTCGCCGATTCCCTGGAGGACGGCTTCCAGCTCCTGGCGCTGTTCGACCACGTTTTCGTACAGGCGGGCGTTCTCTATGGCCGTGGCCGCGAGGAAGGCGAAGCTTTCGGCCAGCTGCTGCTGGCGTTCGTCGAAGGCCCATCCGCCCCCCGGACGGTGGAGGAGGACGAGGGCGATCAAGCGGCCGCGCGTGATCAGGGGCACTCCCACCGCATCCCCCTCGCCCCAGGCCTCGCGCAGCGCGCGGTACAGGGGCCCCTCCTCCAGGATGTGGGGGGTCCCCGTGCTCAACCGTTGGAGGAGCCGGGGGGAAGGGGACAGGTCGGGTA
>WGAA01000033.1 GCA_015489285.1 Anaerolineae bacterium
CGGACATGGTCAAGCGCCGCCTGGACCTCTCCGTGGACGACCCCCGAGTCATCGCCTACTTACGTGGGGAATCCCTGGACGCGCCCGGGGACGACGGGTGGGTTCTGGTGACCGTGGACGGGTTTTCCCTGGGATGGGGGAAACGGGTCCGCGGGGTGCTGAAGAACCGGTACCCCAAACACCTGCGTTGGACGTGGTAGGTCAAACGTCCACGACCATCGTGTCGAAGGCGAAGGTCACGTCCCACCCTTCGCTGTCGTGCAAGTGGCGGGCAATGCGCTGCAAATCCTCCACGCTGTTGCCGTCCGGTTCCTCGATGTGGGTGAAGATGAGGCGTTGCGGTTGCAACGCGCGCACCATCTCCAACGTCTGGCGGAAGGTGGCTTCCTGCTGCAACACCACGTGATCCCGGGGGATCCGTCTTTCCCCCGTGAAGAAGTCGAACTCGAAAACACCCGTGGGCAGGACGACCAGGTCGCACCCGCGAAGGAAGTCGGGCGGGGTCCAGTGGGCCAGTTCGTCCATGGCGATGAGGACGCGTGTGGTCCCTTCCTCGAGGAGGAACGCGTAGACGTAGGATTCCGCCAAGGGCACGGGCGTCACACGTACCCCGCCCAGGGTGATCGAGTCACCGTCGGGGATGACGTGGATGCCCACGGTGCCGTGTTTCTCCATGAAGGCAAAATGCTCCTCCAGCCCCAACTTCCCGGACCGGAAGTCCTCCGCCACCCGTTCGGGCAAGTAGATGGGCGTCCGTCGGGGGCGTGGCGGCCAGGTGCGCCAGTCCATGTTCATGGTCTCCCACACGCGGCGGCCCATGGTGTGGTCGGGGTGCCAGTGGGAGTAGAGACCGGCCGCGATGTGGTCGATGCCGGCGCGGTTCAACTGGAGGCGGATCTCCTCCGGCGTGTCGATGAGGATGTCCGGACCGTGGACGAAGACGGACGGGCCCATCCGGGCGTGGGGTGGGCCGTACTTGCGGGCCCGTTCGCAGAGGTCACAATGGCAACCCGGCCGCGGGGTAGGGATGGCCCCGGCCGTGCCCAGGAATTCGATACGCATAGGGTGCTCCTCTCATGGGTTGGAATGCGCGGCCACGATGTCCAGGAAGTTGCGCAGGATGCGCAAGCCAATGCGGTGGCTCTTCTCCGGGTGGAACTGGACACCCCACACGTTGCCCCGGTTGACCACGGAGGGGTAAAGGATGCCGTAATCCGTCCAGGCCACCACGTCGGCAGGGTCTTCCGCGTCGCAGTAGTAAGAGTGGACGAAGTAGGCGTACGCGCCGTCCGGGATGCCCTGCAGCAGGGGGTTGGTGCCGTCGTGGTGCAACTGGTTCCATCCGATTTGGGGCACCCGCAGGTCCACCTCGAAGCGGCGCACTTTGCCCCGAAAGACGCCCAGGCCGGGCCACCGCCCCATCTCCTCGCTTTCCTCGAAGAGCATTTGCATGCCCACGCAGATGCCCAGGAGGGGTGTACCGGCCTCGATGACGCGCATGACCACGTCCTGCAGGTGGAAGCGCTGCAGGTTGGTGATGCAGGCGCCGAACGCGCCCACGCCGGGCAGGAGAACGCCGTCGGCCCGGAGGATGGTGTCCCGGTCTGAGGTGACGACCACCTCCTGGCCGGTACTCTCGGCCGCGCGGGCCACGGCCTTCTCCACACTGCGAATGTTTCCGACTTCGTAGTTGACGATGGCGATCATTTTGTCCTGTATCAGACATCCGAAGTTCGCACGGGGCTGAAGACCCCGTGCTACGTTAGGGTAAAGGCCGCTGGAAGCGGCCTGGTATCAGACTTCCGAAGTTCGCGAGGCTTCGGGAGTCTGAACTGACACTTCTGACCTTCAATTGGCAGGATATATGAACGTGTTACGTGCCAAGCGGTTCAAGAGGCTCAAGTAATCGTCCAGCGCTTCGTAGAAATCCAGTTCCTCCCGTTCCTCCGCTGTCAATCCCCGGGTTCGTTCCTTTTCGAGCAAATGTCGTATCCGTTGTGAAACGCTTTCATCCGCTCGGAACACGGGGACGCCATCGACGATCTCGATGCGTGCCGGTATATCCCTACCAAGAGAAGAGGGTAACTTTGCCAATTTAGGCACTGCTTGCTGTGGCATGATCACGATTTTCCTTGTCTCGGCATAGCGCCGGGCGCTAAACCGCCCGGCTCATCCTAGCAAAGGCCTGCGGCCTACGGCTAACGAGTGACGAGTAACGAGTAACTGGATGACGCGAAGACAAGGTTGGCCCCACAGCGCCAACCCGACCCTGAGTTACGCATTACGCATCACGCATCACGTATCACGCATCACGTCGGCAGGTCGGGGCACTCCAGACTTCCGAAGTTTTACAAACTTCGGAAGTCTGGCCCGGTTTACTTGCCCGACCTCCGCCGTTGGGCCTGGGCCAGGCGAATGCGCTGGCGCTCCTCCGCGGCTTCCCAGCGCCGTCGCTCCTCCTCCGTCTCGATGATGAGCCGCGGCACCGGCCGGGGATGGCCCTCTTCGTCCAGGGCCACGTACACCGCGTAGGCGGAGTTCGTGTGCACCCGCTTCCCCGTCATGGGATCCTCCGCCTCGACGCGGATGCCCACCTCCATGGAAGTGCGCCCTACCCAGTTCACCATCGCCTTGACGATGACCAGGTTCCCCACGTAAATGGGCTCGAGGAACGTCATGGAGTCCAGGCGCACAGTGACCACGGCGCTTCCCGCGTGGCGCATCGCGGCCAGGCCGCCCGCCTCGTCCACCATCTTCAGGATCTCACCGCCGTGGACGATGCCCAGCGGGTTGGCGTCGGACGGATTCATGAGACGGGACAAAATCGTGCTCGACGCGTCGGGACGTTTCCCCTCTCGCTCCTCTTCCACGGTCGTCTCCCCCCATTTTCCGGATGCTCTTGGTCCACTCCGTCGGCCCTAATATACTACCGACAGGTGTGGAGAGGCAACTCTATCGCCTTCCCCCCATCGACCGTGCGGAGCCCCGAGGGCATTCTTTCGGCCCGGAAATACTCCTTTGCCGCGGGCATCCACACCCCGATTCGCGCCGTGCTCACCCCCGCTCCCGCAGGGATCCGAGTCCAGTGCACACCGGCAATCCTCCCCGTTTGGAGATCCTGCCAGCGAGTCCCCCACACCCCCAGCGCGTGATCCCCCTGCCCCACCATCTTCCCCTCGGCGTCCAGAAAATGGGCGAACAAGGACATGGCCGCCGGGTCCCCCGAGGGGATCGTCCACACCTCGAACAGGGCCAACACATCCCGACCGGAGAAATCCTTGCCCCGCGTGATCCGCAGCCGCTCCAGGACGACCTCCCCCGTGCTCCCCCGAAAGACAATCGGCGTCGGATCGTCGAAGCAAAGGGTGGGGGTATAGACCCGGTAGGCGATGGTCTTCTCCGCGCCCAGGACGGGGGTCAACAGGGGAGCGAGGGAGAAATCCACGTCGAACCCGTAGACCCAATGTTCCTTCCGGCCCAGGATGACGGCATCCACGTCGTAGCGCCGCAGGATGGCCGCCCGCGTCTTCGCGTCCTCCTCCAGGAAGAAACGGTTGCGGTCCACCGGATTGTGCCCCACATCCCGCAGGCGGTCGGGATACCAGAGCAGCATCACGGGATCCCGCTGGGCCACCTCGATGAGGCCGTCCTTCACGATGGTGGGTGGGTAGAGGAGACCCATCTCCAGCACGCGGCGCACCTCCTTACGCCGGGCCAGTTGGGCGGAAATGACTGCTCGCGGGTCCTGGTCGGCGGGCTTGGGCAGCCAGTGGGTGTGCACCGGCCGCGCGGCCATGCCCACATCCCCCGCGAGGAGGGCGCCGACGCTCAAGGTGTAGATGAGCCCCGTCGCGGCCCAGCCCAGGGCCCATCCCTTCGCCCTCCGGGGCAGGCGCTCCAGCAGCAGGCTGAGGCTTATGGCGAGGAGGGTCCACGCCTCGAAGTACACCTTGAAGATGGTGTTGTACCGCCCACCCCAAAAGTCCTCCGCGTAGAACACGTCCACGAGCATGTTCAGGAGGATCCAGGCCACCAGGAAAAGGTACGCCGGGCTCCCCTCCGGCTCCACGACGGCGGCCCGCGCCACCCAGACGAGCAAAAGAAACAGGAGGGGAAGGAGACACACGTGCAGCACACAACCCACCAGTCCCCCGATTCCCCCCAGGAGGAGGAGCCC
>WGAA01000034.1 GCA_015489285.1 Anaerolineae bacterium
AATACCCGACTACATGGGTACGGAAGGATTTATCCGCCTAATCTTCCTTAGAGCGTTAAAGAACGGAGAAGGACATTTTGTGTTGATAACGTTCTGGGAAAGCATCGAATCAATCAAGAAATTTGCGGGTGAAGAATACGAGAAAGCGAAATACTATCCCGAAGACAAAGACTACCTTTTGGAATTCGAAGAGAAAGTGGCACACTACGAAGTGTTTGCGGAGGCGTAGAAACTGCACATTGCCAAAACCGCAGCCAATCGACGGGTGGATCAGGGTGCGTTTGCATCGGGCAGGATTGGTTGCAGCCCCGAGCGGGAAAACTCAAGTGGACATGCTCCTCTTCCTGTAATATAATGCCTCCGCATGCCCGTGACGAGGAGCTCGACCATGTGTCTTGCCGTGCCCGCGAAGATCCTGCACATCGAAGGCCATGAGGCAGAGGTGGATTTCGGCGGCATACGCCGCACTGTGAGCGTACAACTTTTACCCCAGGCCCGGGTGGGGGATTATGTCCTGGTGCACACGGGGTTCGCCATCGGCCTTGTGGACGAAGAGGAGGCGCTGGAAACGCTAGAACTCCTGCGCCAGATGGGAGACCTGGAACCCTGGGAGCCTACTGCATGAACACGGAATCGCTCCTCCAAAGGTTTCGCGACCCGCAACTGGCGCGCCAACTCGTCGCGGAAATCCACGCCCTGGCCCGGTCCCCCATGACGTTCATGGAATTCTGCGGGGGGCACACCCACGCCATCATGCAATTCGGCATCCGTCAACTCATGCCCCCCACCGTGCGTCTCCTCTCCGGCCCCGGATGTCCCGTGTGTGTCACCTCCCAGGCGGACATCGACCAGGCCATCGCCCTCGCCCAACTCCCCGACGTCATCCTCACCACCTTTGGGGACATGGTACGCGTTCCCGGGACCCAGAACACCCTCCAGGAAGCGGCAGCCCACGGCGCCGACGTCCGCATTGTCTACTCCCCCCTGGACGCGGTGCGTCTGGCTCAGGACCACCCTGAGCGTCGAGTCGTCTTCCTCGGCGTGGGATTTGAGACCACCGCGCCCGGCGTCGCGGCATCGATCCTGCAAGCGGAAGCGCTGGGACTCGAAAACTACGCCGTCTTCTCCATGCACAAGTACACCCCACCCGCCATGCGGGCCATCCTAGATATGGGAGAGATCCGGCTCAACGGCGTCATAGGCCCCGGGCATGTCTCGACCATCATCGGGTCCGACGCCTGGTCCTTCCTCCCCGAGGACTACGGCATCCCCGTCGTCGTGTCCGGTTTCGAGCCGGTGGACATTCTCCTCACCATTCGGGAACTCGTGGCCCAGGTGGCCCGAGGGGAGGCCAAAGTGGTCAACGCGTACGGCCGAGCGGTGCTTCCCCAAGGCAACCGGGCTGCCCTGGACATCATGAACAGGGTGTTCCACGTCGCCGATGCGGACTGGCGGGGATTCGGCGTCTTGCCGGCCAGCGGCATGGCCATTCGGCCCGAATATCGCCTCTTCGACGCGGCCCATCGGTTCACCCTGCCGGAAATCCCCTCGCGGGAGCCTCCGGGCTGTCGCTGTGGCGACGTGTTACGCGGCGTCATCGAACCTCCCGAATGTCCCTTGTTCGGCAAAGTCTGCACGCCCGACACACCCAAAGGTCCTTGCATGGTCTCCGACGAAGGCGCGTGTTCGGCACACTACCTGTATCGCTCGGTCGAGATTGCCGAACCCGCTTCCAATTCCTAGAGCAAAGGGGGGTAACCGCGATGAAATCCCGTTGGACACCGGGGAAAATTCTCCTGCACATCAAAAAGCGCCTTTACCTCTACGTGGCAATAGACCTCCTTCTCGCCCTGTGGGCCGGACGCACCTGGGATTTCCGGCACCTGAACTTACAACCTATCAGCATGTTGGCCGTCTTTCTCATGCTTTACCCCATGCTTACCGGCATGATGGTGGAGAAGGTGAAAAAAGCGGGGCGCAACGTTCGCCTCATCGCCCTGACCCTGTTCTTCGCCTTTTTCGTCGCTTCGGGGACGGCCTACATCATCTCGCGGACCGTGTTTGCTCACAACCCGGAACTCGCCCTGGGCATCATCCTCGTCGGAGCCATCCCCTGCTCCAACATGCTCATCGGTTGGAGCGGGATCGCGGACGCCAGCGTAGAGGACGCGCTGGTCATCGCCGTCATCGGCCTTCTGCTCATTCCCCTCCTCTCCCCCCTGTTGGTGGGGCTGAGCGGCGGGCCGCTCCTCCCCATCGACACGGGGAGGCTGGCCACCCACCTGGGCCTCTACATCCTCCTTCCCCTGGTATTGGGCTATTTCACCCGGCGGGAAATCATCAAGCGGCGGGGAATGCCCTATTTCATGCACATCAAGCAGTACTTCCCCGGCGTCTCCGCCTTGGGCATCCTCCTTATCGTGTTCTTCTCCGTGGCCAAAGTGGCACCCCGAGTGATCACCCAACCCCGCCTCTTCCTCGAAGTCGCGCTCGGTCTCTTCCTCTACTACGTGATCCAGACCGGCCTATCGGTGTTGGCCGCCAGGGGATTAGGGTTGGGCTACGAGCAAGGCATGATCCTCATCCTCGGGGCGACCGCCAGCTCTCAAGCCATCTCCCTGGCCGTCGCTGCCACCATGTTCGGTAGCCTGACCGTGTTCGCACTGGCCTTCAAGCCCATCCTACAGGTGCTCTACATCATGTTCCTCATCTACGCCTTGGGCCCATCCTTACGTCAATTCCTGGGAGGAAAGGGCACAACATGAGCGGACAACGAGTGACTCTGGCCCACGGATCGGGGGGGCGCCTGACACAAACCCTCATCCGGCAAGTGTTCGGCGACCTGTTTCAAAACCCCATCCTCGAACGCATGAACGACGCCGCGGTAATCCAGGCAGAGGGGGAGGGGAGATTGGCCTTCTCCATCGACGGCCACGTCGTCAACCCCCTCTTCTTCCCCGGAGGGAGTATTGGCGAGATCGCGGTGAACGGGACGGTGAACGACCTGGCCATGATGGGGGCCCGCCCTCTCTGGCTTGCCGCCTCCTTCATCATCGAGGAAGGCCTGCTCTTGAGCGACCTGCGTCGCATCGCGGAGGATATGGCCCGCGCGGCCCGCAGGGCCCATGTACTCCTCGTGGCCGGGGACACCAAAGTCGTAGAACGGGGCAAAGGGGATGGGGTGTACATCAGCGTCGCCGGCATCGGCATCGTCCCACCGGGGGTGAACGTGGACGCGGCCAACGCCCGTCCCGGCGACGTGGTGCTCATCAACGCGCCCATTGCGGCCCACGGCATGACCATCATGACCCTGCGGGAAGGCCTCCATTTCGAGTCAGACCTGAAAAGCGATACGGCGCCCCTCAACGAGATCGTGGCAGACCTGCTGGACGCGGCACCCCACGTACACGCCATGCGGGATGCCACGCGGGGCGGGCTTGCCACCGCCCTACACGAACTGGCCCAAACCGCTCACGTGGGCATCCTCCTGGAGGAAAACGCCATCCCCGTCCATGAGGCCGCCCGGGCCGCCTGCGAACTCCTGGGCCTTGATCCCCTCTACGTGGCCAACGAGGGCGTATTCGTTGCCCTTGTCCCGCCGGAGGAAGCGGAAGCCGCGCTGGCAGCCATGCGTGCCCATCCCTTAGGGCGTCACGCCCGTCGTATCGGGACCGTCACTCAGGAACACCGCGGGCGGGTCATCCTACGTACCGCCCTGGGATCGAACCGCATCCTTCCCCCGTTGAGCGGCGACCTCCTCCCGCGTATCTGCTAGGGCCTTCGGGTATCGTAGACCCACAGGGTATATCCCACGCGGGCGAGGGGTTTGAAATCCTTCAACCAGGCATAGCATCGGGGGTCGTCCAGGTAAAGCCCCTGCAAATACGTCGTACTGACGACCACGATCCCCCGGACCGGATGGCAGGGCAGGGGGCGGTAACGGATTCCCCGCATCTCGGGCAACTCCCCGCCGAAGTACGCGAGATACACCTCATCGATGCCCTGAGACCGGAGGAACGCCTGTAACTCCTTGAGACTTTGCCCCCAATCGTAGTTGGAATCGCCCACATAACGCCACCCGGCTTCCGCGCCTCCCCAGAGTTCGTTGACGTAGGAAACGTAGTGAGGCGCCTGCCGGAGAACACTCACACACGTCATGGCCACGAGCGCCCATGTGACAAAGGAGCGGCGGGAACGCAACTCCGTTCCGTGCAACACCCCACCCGCGAAGAGGAACAAAAAGGGAAACACCGGCAGGATCAGACGGATCCCCATATTCGCCCGTCCCCACATCGCGGGACCGCAAACGGCCACCACCGGGAGTCCCCACCAGACAATCCACCCCCACACCCGTCGACGATGGGAGATCCCGGCACGGACCCCCAGCCACAAGGACCGTCCTAGCCCCCACGCCCACAAGAGCAACGTGGGCACGGGCACTTTGATGCTCATCACCACGGGGAAAAAGTACCACCACCCCTGAGTGGAGCGACGTCCGAGGAGATACGCTTCATGCCCCCCACTGACGTGGCCGAACTGGCGGAACAACATGGTCACATAACGGTAGCCGGGGACAGGACGCTCGACCCAGCGGTAAACGGCCGTCCGTACCCGGGGCCCCATCCACCCGACCACCCGGTCGATCCCCCGATGCGGGCGATACAGGGGGGAGAAGGCGTACACCCCGTGGAACCCGTAACCGGCCATCACCGTCACGACGGCAACAGTTCCGGCCAGGACCGTTCCTCCTATCCCCTCCCGAAACGTCAAAGGACGGGGCCACGCGCCCTTGCGGCCCAGCCACCAGGCCCACCCCACCAGCACGGGGATCACCCCCCACAGCACCATCCCCGTCGCCTTGGAGAGCAACGTTCCTCCCCAGAGCAGCCCCACCAGAAGCCACCACCCGAATCCCCCACGCCGGGTGGCCTTCCACAGGGCGAAAAGCGTTCCCGTGAAGAAGAACGCCAGCAGGAAATCGTTTCCCACCAGCCCCCCGTGGGCCAGCACCGTGGGGGAGAACACGTAGAGGGCCAGGGTCAGCACCCCACCGGCAGGACCGTGGACGGAACGGGACCAATGGAACAGGATGGCTCCCAGGAGGACGAAGAGGAGGATGAAGGGGTAACGGGCCAGGAGGAGCACCGCGTCCGGGGATTGTCCTCCCCGATACAGGTACCCCCGGCCCGCGAAGTACGTGAAATGCCCCTGCGAGTCCAGGCCCAGATCCCACCGTCCCGGACCCAGCTCGAGGAACAGGCTGTTCACGTAGTACATCAGGGGGGGATGGAAGCGAACGTGCTGGATGTCGAAATCCCCCGTGTGCCACAGGTACCGCCCCACGCCCAGGAAGGTCACTTCGTCGTACATTCCCGCCTGAGTGCGGGCGGCCCACATCATCAACGCCATCCCGAGCAACAGGAGGATAACCGACAGAAGGGTGTACACCCCGGAGCGTTTGGATTCCCCGGAGCCCATTCGGGGCATTCGTCCCCCTTTCCCCTCCGCGTTCACCCCCTGCCGTCGGGGCCTCACGTCCCTCTCCATCGCCGAACCCGACTCCTTCGACATGCTGGTCCAATGGTCCACTCCCGTTTATCATGCCCTAAGGGGGGGAAGTGATCAAATTCTCGTCCCATACCTAACATGGGGTGCACAAGAGATGACGCCGCGTTTGGTCCCTCTCCTCACTCTACAGTAAAATGGGCGAATGGAGTCAAAAAATGTCGGATGGAAGCGCGGCGTTCTTCCATCACACTCCTCGAAGTGAACAGAGGCGAGGGTATCCAATGACAAAACAACAAGAAGAATTAGCATGGCGAGTTGGCGGCCCCCAAGGTAGCGGGGTCGACACCGCGGCGGGAATTTTCCAACGCGCGTGTGCCATTGGGGGCTTACACGTGTACGGCCGTCGCGAGTACTATTCCAACATCAAAGGGCGCCATAGCTACTATGACGTCCGGGTAGCCCACCATCCCATCACCTCCCACAGGGAAAGTGTGGATCTCCTGACGACCTTCGAAGCCGAAAGTTTGGTTCGTCATGCCATGGCCGTTGTGCCGGGTGGCGCCATTATCTATAATACGAAGACCGAAGACACCCCCCTAGACCGTATCATCTTCCTCGATGCCCGGCTCCGGGAGGACCTCAAAGCCTACCTCGAATCCCACGGTCTCCCGCTCACGAGCAAAGGTCTCCTGGAAGACGCCCGAAAGCGAGGCGTCCAGACGTACAGCGTCCCGTACGAGGAGATCACCAAGGCCCTGGCCGAGCGGTTGAGCATTCCCAAGGGCATTGCGGACCGGACGTTGAACACCCTTGCAGTGGCCGTCTCCGCAGCCCTTTTGGACTTCCCCGCGGAGTACATCATCCGAGGCCTGAAGAAAATCTTCAAGGGGAAGGAAAAGGTCATCAACCTGAACGTGGAAGCCGTCAACCTGGCCTACGAATACGTGCGTGCCAACTTTGACACCGAGGACTTCCAATTCCGCATGGATGTGTCCAAGACGCCGGTCAAGCGCCTCCTCCTCAACGGCAACCAGGCCGTCGCATTGGGGAAGCTGGCCGGTGGGCTTACCATGCAGACGTATTACCCCATCAGCCCGGCCACGGACGAAAGCGTGTTCCTGGAAGCCCATAGCACCTTCCCCCTGCGCAACGGCCAACAAGGGTCCGTCGTCGTCGTCCAGACGGAAGACGAACTTTCCGCCATCGGCATGGCCGCGGGAGCCGCGTTGACGGGCGCTCGCGTCGCCACGGCTACCTCCGGCCCCGGCCTCTCCCTCATGACAGAGGCCCTGGGATGGGCCGGCATCAACGAGGTCCCCGTGGTCCTGACCAACTACATGCGAGGCGGGCCCTCCACGGGGATGCCTACCCGCACGGACCAGGGGGATTTGCTCTTCGCCATTCACGGTGGGCATGGCGAGTTCCCCCGCATTGTCATCTCTTCCGGTGACCTGGAAGAGGCCTTCTACGACGCGGCTCGAGCGCTCAACTACGCGGAGCGGTACCAGATGCCCGTCATCCACCTGGTGGACAAAGCCCTCTCCAGCACGACGGCCACGGTGGACATCTTCGACCTCTCCCGGGTTCAGATCGAGCGGGGCGTCCTGGCCGAACCGGTGGAGGACGCTAACGGCACCCCGCCCTTCCCCCGGTTCAAGGTGACGGAATCGGGCATTTCGCCCCGGCCCTTCCACGGGCAGCCGGGACACACCCACTGGCTTACAGGGGCCGAGCACACGGAAATCGGCCGTGTGACCGAGGACCCGGTCACGCGGGAATCCATGATGGAAAAGCGCATGCGCAAGTTCCAAACGGCCTGCGAGGAGATCCCCGAGGAGGAGAAATTCCGGGTCTACGGCGATCCCGAGGCGCCCTTCACCATCATCGCCTGGGGGTCCACGAAAGGCGCCGTGCTCGACGCCATGGAGCGCCTGGCCCAGGAGGGGATCAAGACCCGCTTCATCCACGTGCGGATGCTCTGGCCCTTCCCGGCCAAGCCCATGAAACCGTACCTGGAAACGGCCAAGCCCCTTGTCCTGGCCGAGCTCACATACACCGGCCAACTGGCCCACCTCCTGCGGGAAAGCGCGTGTCGGGACACGGATTACATGGTTCTCAAGTACAGTGGACGCCCCTTCTCCGGCGAGGCGCTCTACAACGCCTTCAAGAAGATCCTGTCCGGGGAAGCCGAATCGCGCATCATCGTGCGCAATCCTATGGAATAAGCACCGCGATTCTATCGCGTGAGGATACTCTTTAAGGAGGCTACTCATGGCTGTGGCAACAAAAGGCAAGATCACGCCTAAGACATATAAGACCCAATTTCCTGTGGACTGGTGCCCGGGGTGCGGGGACTACGGTATTCTCAACGCCCTCCAGCAGGCACTGGCCAAACTCCAGATCCCGCGCCATCTCGTCGCGGTCGTAGGAGGCATCGGCTGTTCGGGCAAGGCCCAGTACCACGTCAACGCCTACGGCGTCCACACCCTGCACGGACGCCCGCTCACCTACGCCACGGGCATTCGCCTGGCCAACCCGAACATGCACGTCATCGTCGTCAGCGGTGACGGGGACAGCATGGCCATCGGCGCCGGGCACTTCGTGGGGGCCGGCCGCCGGAACACGAACATCACCCACCTCATGTTCAACAACGAAGTCTACGGCTTGACCAAAGGCCAGGCAGGGCCCACCCTCCCCTTGGGCCTGCGGACGAAGAGCCTGCCCGAACCCAACATGAACGGCGCGGTCAACCCCTTGATGATGGCCATGACCGTCGGCTACACCTGGATCGGTCGGGGATACGCCTACGACGTCCGGCGCTTGGTCGACCTCATCATGCAGGCCATCGAGCATCCCGGCTCCTCCTTCCTCGACATCCTCCAGCCGTGCCCCACGTACAACGACCTCCACACGCAGGAGTGGTTCTCGGGGAAGGATCTGGGACGGCCGCGCATTTACGACCTGCAAAAAGAGGGATACGATCCCGTTATCCCGCCGGGCGCGGATGAGGCCACGGTGGACGCGAAGTTGCTCAAGTTCATCGAGAAGGCGCACGAATGGGGCGACCGGATCCCCACCGGCGTTTTCCTCGTCAACAAGAACGTCTCCTCTTACGAGGAACGCTTGCAACAGCGTATTCCCAACTACTTCGAGGCGCCTCCGGCCCAACGCCCCATCATGGACGAGAAGGGGGTCACCCTCACCGACCTCTCCTCCATCTTCGACGAACTGACGATGGACTAAGCCGCGAATCGGCTTGGGGCCCGGTCCTCAGCGGTACCGGGCCCCTTTCTCTTTCCCCCGCCTTAGTAGAGGAATTCCCGGATGTCGTAATGGGAGAGGCGGACATCGTGGGAGCGAGCCCACGGCAGGAGAGCCTCCCGGAAGCGCCGTACCTCCTGACGTATCTCCTCCGGCTCCAGGGCTCGTATCCCCGCCTCCGCTGCATCGTACACGTAAGGCGCCTCCGCCGAGGGCACAAAGGGGGAGACGTACACGATATCCCCCCGGCCCAAAGGCATCGCCTGAATAAGGGCTACCGTATCCCGAAAGTGCGCCTCCCGAAACCGGTCCCCTCCGATGCCGGCCATGAAGATGATGCCTACGCGCACTCCTCCCCCTTTAATCGTCTCCACCGCGCGGAGGACATCTCGAGCGCTTCCCTGTTTGAGGATGAAAGCCCGCAAGGGGTCGTGCCCCGATTCCAGCCCCACGTAGACCCGACGCAAGTTGAGGGCCCTCATGGCGGCGAAATCTTCAGGGGTCTTGCGCAAGGCATCGGGAGCACTGAGAAACGCGTATATCCCCCGGAAGCCTTCATGCGCATCCCACCGGGCTCCTTCCCCGTGGGAGACGGTCGGGGAACCCACGGGCAGGAGTTCGTTCACAAGCCGTAAGAGGGGGAGCAACCGGTGCTGGGGCACCATAACGGCGTTCGCGTCCGCGAGGAAGATGGTCCGTCGGGTCGTTATTCCCTGCCCCAGGAACTCCCGTACCGCGAGGATGTGTTGCCGAAAGGCCTCCTCCCCCTTGATGCGGAAGGGACGATCCCGGTAAAAGGTGCAAAACGTGCACCGGTTGTACGAACACCCCTCCGTCATCTGCAGGACCAGGGCCAAGTACTGGTCGGGCGGAAGGATGGGAATCGGCTTGTACACCCGGTAAAAGCGCTCCCGTTCCCCTTCCAGACGATGCCAGTCCCAGCTCTTCACCCGTTCCAGCCGGTCGGCAACCGTCCGGACGACGGCAGGGGGAGTGCCTTCCAGGAGGAGGGTCCCCTGGCGGAGCCCTTCTTCCACACGGAAGGCGTACGCGTATGCGCGCTCGATGACGCGTTTTCGGCCGGGCGTCGAGAGAAAACGGCGATGCCGGTGACCGGGGGTCGGGGATTCACTCCACTTGGCCAGAACGCGATTGTCCAACGCCCGCCGAAAGGTGACGCCGTCGAACCAGGCCCCGATGAGACGTCCCGCGCCGTCGAAGGAAACGTTAACCCGTTCGGCGAAGTTCAGCGTCAACGCCCCTCCGGTCAAAGAGACGTAGATGCGTTCTCCTGTCGATTTCCAAAACCACGTGTACGCCACAGCTCGTATATCCGCTTTCCCAAGGTGACAACCTCGTCCCGACCTCGGGGACCGCGCTCCAGGGCATCCCACCAGCGCGAGGGGACGGCCTGGACCCCGTGTAACGCTCCGGAAATCGCGCCGGTCATCGCGGCCAGGGTATCCGTGTCCCCGCCCAGGCTTACCGCGTAGACCAGGGCCTCCTCGAAGGAATGCCAGTGGGTGAGGAAGGCGTAAATCGCGGTGGGCACAGAACGGTGGGCCGCGGAACGGTTGCCCAGGCGCCGCACAATGAGGGCCCGGTCCTCCCACCGGTCCAAGAGATCTCCCGCCTGCATGAGGGCCCGCCGATAGGTCTCCGCGGATGCCGGCAAGGACGCTTCCAGGTCCTCGAGGAACTCGTCGGGGGAAAAGGTGTTCACGTCGGCACGCAGCGCCTGGGCTACGGCCAGGGCCTGGAGGGCGGCCCCTTGTTGCCCGAGAGGATGTGCGTGGGTCACACGGGCCTGCAAGACGGCCGCGTCGTACAGCGCCCTTACGTCCCGGTGGTAAAGCACCCCCACGGGAGCAACCCGCATGGCCGCTCCGTTGCCGTAGGATCCCCCGTCGAAGAGCTGGCGCGCGGCCTGCTCCCACGGGACGCCCTGCTCCCACAGCCGGATGAGGCGATGCATGCCGGCCCCGAAGCCACGGCGGGGATCGTACACCTGACGGAAGCGCTGCACCAGGTCCTCCGGGACCACTCGACCATCGTTGGCCAGGAGGGATTCGGCCAGCGCAATCATCAGGAGCGTGTCATCGGTATACGTGCCCCGCCCCAGCCGGGCCGGCAGCATCTCACGCACCTCGCCCAGCTCCCGGGCAATGCGGGACCAGGACCAACCCTCGACGGGCATGCCCAACGCGTCCCCCACGAAGGTCCCTATCAACGCACCGACGAACCGTTCCTCCACGGTCTTACCTCACCCCACACGCGACAAGGGGCACAGGCCCCTTGTCTCACTTGTTGGCCACATTCGCGGCAATGAGGATGGGATCCCATACCGGCGCAAAGGGTGGAGCATAGCTCAAATCCAACTTCGCCAGGTCATACGTCGTCCAGCCCGCGTGCAGGGCCGCGGCCAGCACATCGATGCGTTTGGCGACCCCCTCCGCGCCGACCATCTGCGCGCCCAGCAAGCGGTGTGTACCCTTTTCGAAGATGAGTTTCACGTGAATGGGCTTATGGCCGGGCATGTAATGGGCCCGGGAGGAGGCCTTGATGTTTACCGAAGCCACATCGAACCCTTCCTCGCGAGCTTGGCGCAGGGAAAGGCCGGTACGGGCCACCTGTAAGTCGAACACCTTGGCCACGGCCGTTCCGACGATCCCCGCGAACACGGCATCGCCGCCGGCCGCGTTCGTCCCCGCGACGCGCCCCTGCTTGTTGGCGGTTGTGCCCAGGGGAATGTACGCGGGTTTGCCGGTGACCAGGTGGTGGGCTTCGGCCACATCACCTGCGGCCCACACCTGGGGGACGTTCGTGCGTTGGTGGTCATCCACGGCCACCGCGCCCGTCGGCCCCAGGGCGATACCCGCTTCCTTGGCCAGGGTGACGTTGGGCTTGACCCCCACGCTGAAGATGACGATATCCGCGGGGAACGCGGCATCTCCGGCCAGGACCTGTTCTACCCGCTCCTTCCCCTCGAACGCCTGCACGGGGTGCTCCAGGTAAAGCTCCACCCCCTGACGGAGGAGCTCCTCCTGCACCAGTTGGGCCATATCGGGGTCCATGTTCGGCATGACCTGGGGCAACATCTCCACCACCGTGACCTTGATGCCGTTTGCGGCCAGGGCCTCGGCCATTTCCAGGCCGATATACCCGGCCCCCACGATCACCCCTCGTTTCGGGCGGCGTTCCTCTATCCACGCCCGCACGGCCAGGGCGTCCTCAGGGGTCCGTAAGGTGAAGATCCCCGCCAGATCCAGCCCGGGAATGGGGGGGCGGGCGGCCACACCCCCGGTCGTGAGGATTAGTCTATCCCACTGGTCCGTGAACTCCTCCCCCGTCTCCACGTTACGCACGCGAACGGAGCGAACCACCGTGTCGATGGACAGCACTTCGTGGTGCACGTGGGCCTCGATCCCCTGCTTGGCGAACTGTTCCGGGGTCCGCACGATGAGGTCGTCGATGCGGGGGATCTCCCCTTTGATGAAGTAGGGGAAGCCACACGAGCCGTAACTCACGTATCCCGATTTCTCGTACACCACGATGTCCAGGTCCTTGTTGACCCGTCGAGCCTTGGCCGCGGCACTCATGCCTGCGGCCACCCCACCGATGACGATCAGCCGTTCACCCATATGCGTTCACCTCCTGAAGAGAAATGACGACGCCCCTTGTTCGATGCTCACCCTACCTGCATCATATCCGCAAACGTCCCTGAGGGAAAAAGAAAAGCGGTCGTTGTGAAGCACAACGACCGCTCTCCCCCGAGTGAACTTCCAACTCATTTCTTCGTCGAAAAGCCCACCAACGTGTAAAGTGGACAATACCCGATGATCCCCGTAACCAGAAGGATAACGCCTACAATCCCCAAAATGAGCGCCAACGTTCCCGTTACGACATGGCCCAACCACAGGTACAAGAGCACAATACCCAATACAACCCGAACGATTCGATCGACCAAGCCTTCATTCGCGCTCATGGATCGTCCTCCTCCCGCTCACTCGTCCTGACCTAACGCCGGAAGTCCACTCACCTTTAGGATGCCGGGAGAAATGCACGGGTTACACGTGAACCGGCTGCTGCAGGACCTTCATAAGCTCCCGGACGAACATGGGCTCAGGTACCGCGCCCTCGATGTGAATGTCCTCGTTGATGACGGAGCGCGGGACGCCCATGACCTGATAGCGCATGGCCAGCTCCGGGAACTCGGTCGCTTCCACCATGTCCGCCCGGATGTGCGGGCTGGCGAAAGCCAGCTGGTGCGACAACATGACCGCACGCGGGCAGTAAGGACATGTCGGCGTGATGAACACCTGAATGTGCACCGGTCGCTCAATGCGCTTCAACTGTTCCAGGGTCGCCGGGCTCAAGGAAAGCTTGCCCGTGCTCACCAGTTTGATGGCCTCGAGAAGGGACATGAACTCATAACCGCTGGGAATACCGAAGAACCGGATCCCGTAGTCCTCTTCCGAGCCATCCTCCTTAACCCGCGTGATGACAATCGCCGGCACCTTGTCGATTCCAAACTTCTCCGCAAGCTCCTTGTCCTGGGAGAAATCGTGCACTACAACCTCGATCTTATCCGAGAGAGCAGCGACCTCCTCACAGATCTGTCGGGTCTCAGGGCAGTACATGCACTCGAAATCCTGGACGAAGACGTGAATCCGAACTGGATGAACCAGGGTCTTTTCAAAATCCTGTCGGATGTATTCCGCATCCTGCTGAGATAGTAACGGCATTTTCCACCTCCTAAAATGACAAATTTCCCGCAACACTCACTAGTTACGCACATGACCGCCCCTTAGATGCATCCACATCCAATGGCGTTACACCCAAGAGGGCCGATTTTCCACCGCGTACCCGCGCAGGTTCAGCCGGACACGCCCTCGGTCGCGGGGAGGAAGGCCTGGAAGACCCGGTTGGCCACCGCGTAAGCCCGGGGCGTAAGCAGAATGCGGTCCTCGGTCACACGGACCAACCCCCACCGCTGAAAACGCTGCAAGGGCTCGGAGAACACGTCCACCGGATCCCGACCGAACCGTCGAAAGAAGCGAGAACGGTCCACCCCCTCCACCAACAACCGTAACCCCAGGATCATCATCTCCCCCTGCAACACATCCGTGGAGAGGTGCTCCCACCCGGCCACGGGCGAACGCCCTTCCGTAAGGCGCCTTACATAGGCCTGCGGGGAGAGGAGATTCCACCAGCGGTACGTGCCGTCGAAAGAGTGCGCACCCGGCCCCACCCCTAAATAAGGTTCGTGTTGCCAGTACACCCGGTTGTGGACCGACATCCGTCCGGGACGAGCCCAGTTGGAGATCTCGTAATGCACATACCCCGCGCGCTCCAACGCCTCCCGCGTCCACTCGTACATCTCCCCCTGGACATCGTCATCGGGGGGAGGAACGCGTCCCTCCGCGACCCAGCGGGCAAGTGGGGTGCCCGACTCCACGGTCAAAGCGTAGCAGGAGAGGTGTTCCGGAGCCAGCTCCAGAGCCCGGCGCACGTTCCCCTGCCAGTGGGAAAGGGGTTGGGCGGGGAGGCCGTATATGAGGTCCAGGTTCACGTTCTCAAACCCCACCCGTCGTGCCTCCTCCAGGGCGTGGAGGATGTCGGCGGCGGTATGGATACGCCCCAGGAAGGTTAGTTCCTCATCCCGAAAACTCTGGGCGCCCAAGCTCAGCCGGTTGACCCCCACATCCCGCAACCCCTTGAAGAGGGGCCGGTCCGTCGTCCCCGGGTTGGCCTCCACGGAGATCTCCACCTGCGGTGAGAGGGAAAAGGCATCGTAGACGGCCCTGAGGATAACCTCGAGGTGATGGAGGGCGAGCACGGTCGGCGTTCCCCCACCCAGGAAGACACTCCGCAACACCGGACGTCCCAAGCGTTCCCCCCAGGCGCGAATCTCCCGCTCCAGGGCTTCCGTGAAGGCATCGTACAGGTGCGTGAAGCCCGCGTAACTGTTGAAGTCGCAGTAAGGGCACTTCCGCTCGCAAAAGGGTATGTGAACGTACAGGGCAACGGGTCGCGTTTGGGCAAAGAACGTCGGCTCTTGCATCACGTTACGGTTGGGCAGTGTCCTCCAGCATGTGGAAACTTGCCGCGATACGGGCAAAATCACGTATTCGGTCGGGGAATGTGTCGGCAAGGGACGTGAAGGTGAAGACGAAGAGCGTGTCATCCTTGGGACGCAGGTAGACTTGCCAGCCAATGACGTGAAAGACGTGCCCCTCTTCATCTTGAATGGGGTAGGCGTAAAGGACGGCGATGGCCGGGTACCCGTTGACCTGGCCCCGACTCATGGATTGTAAGCGCAAGCCGGGAATCGCTTTCAGACTCTGGATAATCCCCTGGAGGACGGTGTCCTGAGGGGCCCCTGGTGGCAGGGACACGCGCAGGATGTTCAGGTTGCTCACAAAGGTAATATCCTCCCCCTCCTTGTCCGGGGTGGGGGCAACCAGCAAGGCCGCCGTGTCCGATTGCTTGAGGGATTTCGCCTGTTCCAACAGAGTGCCCTTCATTTTATCGGGCAACGCGTCGAGGGCTTTCTCCCACGCGTCTGAGGTAAGGTCGACGACCAACCAATCGGGAGGGTACAGGATACGAAAGCCGTAGTCCCGGCTGATGAAGGCGGGCCAATCGGGCGGAACCTGCACTTCCTTTTCCCGGAAGAGGGGGACCGTGTCGGGGTCGACGAC
>WGAA01000035.1 GCA_015489285.1 Anaerolineae bacterium
GGATGATGGTATGGTCTCCCCGGGCGACGGGGAGGATGCCGCTCGTGCGCTCACGGGCCCCGGACGCCTCCCCGGCCGGGACGCCCGAGGCCCTCGAACGATCCCGTCAGCTCGCGGATTGGTCCAGCAGTCCTCCGGCGACCACCGTTTGTCGCCCGGTGAGGACTTCCTTGACCGCGTCCTCGAACACGTTCAACGTCTCCGCCACATCCTCCTCGGAGAGGGCATAGCAGAGGAACCAGGGTTCCCGCGGGTCGGGATCGAACATGACGCCCCGTTTGATGGCCGCGAAGGCGATGTCCCGGTACAGTTCCTTGTCCGCGGCCGCGTAGGTGCGGACGTCGTACACCTCTTCGTCGCTCATGATGATGCCAAACATGGCCGGGACGCCGGACACTTTGTGGGGGACGCCGAACCGGGTGAGGATCTCGTCGACGCCCTTCATGAGCGCGGTGCCCCGTTTCTCCAGGACGCCGAAGACATCCTCCCGCTCCATCACGTCCAGCGTCGCGGCCGCGGCCGCCGTGCCCGCGATGTTTCCGTTGTAGGTGCCGGCGTGGGTGATGCCCCCACCCCGGTAATGGTCCATGATCTCGGCTTTCCCCGCGATGGCCGCGATAGGGTATCCGTTCCCCAGGGCTTTGGCAAATGTCATGATGTCCGCCTGGACGTTGAAATAGGGTTGGGCGCCCCCCTTGCCCATGCGAAAGCCCGTCTTCACTTCGTCGAAGATGAGGACGATGCCGTACTCGTCGGCCAGGGCCCGCAGCATCTCCAAAAATCCCGGCTTGGGCATGATGCCGCTCAGGTTCCCCATCATGGGCTCGACGAAGATCGCGGCCAGCTCGTGCGCGTGATCACGAATGATACGTTCGGTGATGTCGATGCGGTTGTACGGGGCCAGGACCAGGTATTCCCGAATGCCCTTGGGAATGCCCGAACCCGCCTGGAAGGGGACCGGGTCGTGGGGGTCGCCGAGGGCGGCGGGGATGGAGCCCGCGGTGGAGAAGAGGACGTAGTCGTGAGCGCCGTGGTAGCAGCCTTCGAACTTGAGGAACTTTTCCCGGCCTGTGTAGCCCCGGGCGAGCCGAAGGGCGTGCATGGTCGCCTCGCTCCCCGAATTGCTGAAACGCACCCGCTCCGCGTTGGGAACCATACGGGTGATGCGTTCGGCCGCTTCCACTTCGTACACGTGGGTGGCGGCAAAGACGTTGCCGTCCCGCAGGGCCTCGCTCACCCGGTCCACGACGGCCGGGTACGCGTGCCCCAGGATAATGGGCCCATAGGCCAGACGGTAGTCGATGTACCGTTTCCCTTCCACATCCCAGATGTAGGGGCCCTCCCCGCGACGGATGACAAAACTGTGGGGCCCCCAATCCCGGAAGTTCGATGTGACGCCGCGAGGCATCACGGCGCGAGCCCGTTCGAGCCACTGTTCCATTGTTGTCTTCGGTTCCGACATGGTGCACCTCCTGTAGATGGTGTTGGGCCCCCGCGCCCTTGACCTCGGCGGGATCCCACACGTAGGGGTGGAGAAGGGATCGGGGCAAGGGAGCGGGCGTTCCCTGTGGGGGATGAGTCCGGGCCGATGACACGCCCGGGGTCGTGAGGGTGAAAGCGTTTGCTTGTCCCGGGACGGGACGTCAGGTGTCGGGTACGTGGGGCGTGGATTCGTCCTCAGACGTGCCTTCCACGTCCTTGCGTATGAGATCTTCCTCGCGAGGCGTGAGGGCCAGCGCGTGTTTCACCTGCCGGACGAGTTGGTGGAGAGGCCGTTCACTGTGCTGTTCCGCGAAGGCGGTTACCGCGACCTTCGGGCTGGGTGGGGCCGGGAGGCCGTACTTCTCCCGTAAGCGCTCCCGGTGGCGTGCGATCCACAGGTACAGGTCGGCCTCCGTCCGCTGAGGGAAGTTCCGCATGATGCCGGAGGCGCGGATTTCCTGCACCACGGGCAGGTACACATTGTCCACGAAGGAGAGGACCGCCTCCTGGTAGGGGATGTAGCGGTCCTGCTCCAATCCCAGGTAATAGCGGTGCACGTCGATGTGTTCCAGGAGTTCGTTGTACAAGCCCGGTTCCGTCACTTCGATGCGCACATCGGGGCGCAGTTCGTGCAGACGGGTGCGCTCCAGAAACCGGGCCCGCCCCAACTGGAGCATCAGCCCCTTGAGGTCCGTCTCCGGGGTGATTTCCACGCCCGGGGGCAGTTGGAGCTCCGTCACGTAAGCCTCGATCTCCTTCATGCCCAGGGAACGGGCGACGGAGACCCGATGGTTGCCGTCCTGGACGAAGTACACATCGCCGACTTTGTACACGTGGATGGGCGGCCACCCCGGTCCCTCCAACAAGGACGCGACCCGGACCCAGCGTTCCTTGTTCACGTTCTCCGTGGGGAGGAACGTGCGGGTAAAATCCCGGTAGCGCCCCACGCTGCCCACGATCTTGTCCAAAGGGATAGTTTGGGGGGTACGGGCGGGACGCTGGGCCACCTGGAACCCCAGGGCCCGCATGACCTCATCGAAGGGGAGGAGGGTATCCGTCTTACCGCGGAATTTCGACAATATGCGTTCCATGAACGCCCGACGGGTAGCCTCATCGAATTGGGCCGATGCAACCAGCCGGGCGTGTCTCTCCATCATATCCACCATATTCACCGAACCAGTAGAACGTGTATTCCCCGCATCCAACCCCGTCGATTTCAGTCTAACATAGTCCGAGGGAGTTTGTCCAATCCCGGCAAACCGAGGCATTAGGAGTAACGAGTGACGAGTAACGAGTAATGGGTTGGCGTGGGGGGAGGGTTGGCGTGGTAGGGAGAGTCCCGGCCAGACTTCCGAAGTCTGCAGGAGTTCGGAAGTCTGAACCGCAACGCCAACCCTCTTGTCCAAATTACGCATCACGCATTACGTATCACGAATATAACACCAACCCCCTCCGACCACGCCGACGTCTCCTCCGCGCCTGACGCATGACGGATGACGCATGACGAACACCGCCAGGCCGGAATTCGCACGGCGCTGAACCGCCGTGCTCATTAAAGCAAAGCCCTCCGGGCTTCCTGCGTGAGGCCGCAGGCCTTTGCTATGATGAGCCGGGCGGTTTAGCGCCCGGCGCTTCACGGCTAACACGCATCACGCATCACGCATCACGTATCACATCATCAAGCCCCGCTGCGCCTGCACTGCCGACCTTCTCACCGGCGCCTGACGCATGACGAGTGACGCATGACGTTCCCAAGCCCCGGCTCATCATCCGGTCCAACTTGCCCCCACGGAAAAGGCGATTTACACTTCTAGCGTAACGAGTCATGGGTTGGCGTAGAGACAAGGCCATCGCTACAAAGCCAACCTGTCTTCGAGTTACGCATCACGCATTACGCATTACGCATCACGTTTCAGAACCGAGATCGTCCGGAAGCGTCAACACACTCAGCACGCCAACCCCCAACGCACGGCGTAACGAGTAAACGAGGGGAGGTCATCCCGATGAACGACAAAGAGGCAATCCACACATCTCAGGCGCCGGCCGCAGTGGGGCCCTATTCCCAGGCCATTCGGGTGGGCCGCTGGGTCTTCACCGCGGGGCAAATCGGCATCGACCCCCAGACGGGAACGCTCCTCCCCGACCTGGAGAGCCAGGTCCATCGCATCATGCAGAACCTGCAGGCCATCCTCGAGGCCGCAGGTACAGATCTGAACCACATCGTGAAGACGACGATCTTTCTCACCGACCTGTCCGCGTTTTCGACGGTAAACGCCATCTACGCCCAATACGTGGGGGATCCGCCCCCGGCCCGTTCCACGGTAGAAGTGCGGGCCCTCCCCCTGGGCGCCCTCGTGGAAATAGAAGCCGTCGCCGTCATACCCAGGCCGAAAGCCCATCACGCACGGGAGTGAAAGTCCAACCCCTCCTCCCGTGCCCAAGTGAATACACGAATGTCTGACCGACCCAGGGGAAACCACCCTCGGGGCGACAGACGTGAAGGATGGCGGGCGTTATGATCGAGAAAAGGCCGTTCCTACTACGGGCGTTACTCGCATGTCTCCTGAGCGCGGCCCTGGGATTCGCCCTCCTCACCACCGTCCGAGCCCAGGACAAAGCCCTCGACTGGCTCCGCATGGACGCGGACATCACCGTTCACCGGGACGGCACCTTCACCGTCACCGAAACCCTCCAATTGCGCTTCATCGGCGGCCCCTTTACCTACGGGGAACGCCAATTGTCCACCCGGTTCACCACCGGGTACAGGGACATTATCGTGTGGGACGAGGAGGGACCGTACACGCGCATTTCCCCCGACGATCCCAACCCCGCCCCCCACACCTATTGGGTCCGCCCTGAAGGGTCGGAAATCATCGTCCACTGGTTCTACCCCCCAACGCGGGACCGGGTACGCACCTTCTACATCCGCTACACGGTGGAGGGGGGATTGCGCTATTACCCCACGGGCGATCAACTGTGGTGGAAAGCCATACCGCCGGAACGCACGGTCCCCGTCCGCGCCGCGACGATTACCGCCACCGTGCCCCTCTCCATCACCCGGGCCACCATGTACTACGACGAAGAGGAAGTCCGGGCCCCCATCCACTTCCCCACGCCGCGACAGGCCGTCTTCCACGCGCCCTCCCCCGTCCCC
>WGAA01000036.1 GCA_015489285.1 Anaerolineae bacterium
CCTGATTCGCCTTCTCATCACCGTCGAAGCACACCGGGAACCGAAGGAGGGCAATTGCGTCCTCGTTCTGGCGCAGCGCCCGGTGGAAGAAGAGGAGTAAGGACGATGTCCAAAGAACGACGCGGTTTGGGTCGGGGCCTGGAATCCCTCATCGGCACCCAGCGTACCCCTCCGGGGCACACGATGGAACAGTTGACCCAGGACATCCCCATCGATCACATCAGCCCCAACCCCCACCAGCCCCGACGGGTGTTCGACGAAACGGCCCTGGCCGAGTTGGCCGAATCCATCCGCATTCACGGCGTCCTCCAACCCCTGATCCTCGCCCGAGCGGACCCCACCAGTCCCATCCCTTACTACATCATTGCGGGAGAACGCCGCTGGCGTGCGGCCAAGATGGCCGGCCTCACCCACGTTCCGGCCATTGTCAAGGACGCCTCCCAACAACAGCTCCTGGAATGGGCCCTGGTGGAAAACGTCCAGCGGGAGGACCTCAACCCCCTGGAAGCCGCAGCAGCGTATAAGAGTTTGATGGAAGCCTTCAACCTGACCCAGGCCCAGGTGGCCGAACGGGTGGGGAAAAGTCGGGCTGCGGTGGCCAACACCCTGCGCCTGCTCAACCTGCCCGGCGAAGTCCAGGCCGCCCTTCTGGAAGGGCGCATCAGCGAGGGCCACGCGCGGGCCCTCCTCGCGCTGCCCAACGCGCAGGAACAGATCCGGGTGATGCACCTGGTCGTCACCCGCAACCTGACGGTCCGGGAGACGGAGGCCCTGGTCCGGCGTTTGACGCAAAAGGCGCCGACCCCGCCGGCCCCGCGTCCCACGCCCGCGGCGGACCCGGAACTGCGGGCCGTCGAGGAGATGTTGCAGGACGCGTTGGGCACGCGCGTCGAAATCCGCAAGAGCCGTCGAGGGGGACAAGTCGTCATCCACTTCTATTCCGAGGAAGAGCTCAACGCGCTCATCCAACGAATCGTGGGTGACAGGGAGGATGAATTATGAAACGGGTATGGGTGGGCATGATCGGATTGCTACTCGTCGCCCTCTTCCTCCTCGTCCCGGGAGCCCAGGCCGCGACCTTCCCGGGGGATACGGTGGTGGTCATCGGCCCCCAGGAGACCGTCACGGACGACTTGTACATCTTCGCCAACACGGTCATCATCCAGGGCCACGTCCAGGGAGATGTGTACGCCTTCGCCCAGACCGTCCAGATCCAGGGGACGGTGGACGGGGATGTGGTCGTCATGGGACGGGTGGTGGACATCACCGGGCACGTGGGTGATGATGTGCGGGCGGCCGCGCTCGTCATCCGCATTGCGGGGGAGGGCGTGGAGGATGACGCGCTGCTCAGCGGCATGAGCGTGGACATCGGGGAGGATACCCCCATCGGGGGGGATATGTTCATCGCCGCTTACCAGGCCCGATGCGCCGGCATGGTTCAGGGAGAGACGCACATCAGCGCGAACGCGGTGAAGCTGGCCGGCATCTTTGCCGGGGATGTGGACGTCAACGTGGGGGAACGCCAGCGCGGTCCTTCCCCCCTGGCCTTCATCCCCGCGGGCGGCCCACCCATCCCCCAGGTCTCGCCCGGACTGACCATCACCCGCCGGACGAAGATCGAGGGGGACTTGCGGTACAAGGCCGTGGAGGAAGCCCATATCGACCCGGGAGCCCAGATTCAGGGGAAGGTGGAGCACGTGGTTCCCCTTTCCCTCCAGCGCCAAAAGCCGGAAGAGCGCCGGTTCGGCACCCGTCCCTGGGTCTTTGCCCGGCTCCGCCACTACATCTCCCTCCTCCTCGTGGCCGTCCTCCTCTTCCTCCTCGTCCCGGGCACCGTGCGCGGCCTGGCCGCGGCCATCCGTCGCTATCCCGCGGCCAGCTTGGGATGGGGCATTGCCGCCTTTTTGGGGTTCATCGCGAGCCTCTTCTTCCTGCTCCTCGGCAGCCTCATCCTTGCCCTGATCTTCAAACTCCTCACCTTGCCCACCTTGAGCTTCTGGACGCTGGTGCTGGGGATCGTGGGGGACCTCCTCCTTGTCGTCGGCTACTTTGCCTACGTCACCCTCATCGTCCCCATCCTCGTGCCCTACGCCGCGCTGAGCTGGGGGGACCGGGGGGGCTTCTGGTGGGTAGGGCCCGTTGTTGTGGGGCTGATCCTGTACATTCTCCTCACCGGTCTGCCCTATGTAGGATGGCTGTTCAACATCCTCTTCATCCTCATCGGCCTGGGCGCCCTGGTTCTCCGGTGGCGACGGAGGGAGCCCCTGAGCGCGACGACAGGCTGAACCGAGGGGGGATCGGGGATTTTCCCCGCCCCCTTTGCCCTCCTTTGTTATGACGAAAGCGTTCGGAAACCCGGAATTCCCTCGGCGTAACGCCGGGCGCTAAACTGCCCATGGCTAACGAGTCACGAGTAACGAGTAACCGGATGGCGTGGGAAGACAACGATTAACGATTGACGATTAACGATTAAAGGGCCGGTGCGAGAACAAGGTTGACCTTACCGCGCCAACGTCAGTAACGAGTAACGGAGTAACGAGTAATTGGTTGGCGTGGCAGCAAGGTTCTCGCCACAAAGCCGAGCTTGTCTTCAAGTTACGCATTACGCATTACGTATCGCGCATCACGTCACGCATCACGCATTACGCATCACGGATTACGTCGCAGAGCCAAGGTGCGCTAGCCGCACCGACCTCCCCCTAGCGCATGACGCCTGACGCATGACGAATGACGTTATATGACATTTCACCTTTCCATCCGGTCTAGGCTATACTTCTTTCACCTATTGCGGCGCAATGAGGAGCCAGAATTCGTATGGCGACCCAGGCCTTCACCCGAACGAAGAAAGAACCCACGCGACAGACCGTCCTGTTCCTCCTGGGATTTCTGGTCCTTTTGATCCTCGGGGGATGCCGTCCGTCACAGCCGACGCCGGCCCCCTGGGCGGAACAGGAAAAGGCCATGCGCCCCGCGTACGCCTCCCTCCTATCCCTCCCCGCGCTGCACCGGGCCCCCTCCTACCGCATACGCGCGGCATTGGACCTGAGCCAACGCCGACTCACAGGGGAGGCCCACATCCGGGTGACGAACCGAACGCAACACCCCTGGACGACGGTGGTCCTCCGCCTTTATCCCAATTTGCCCCACTACGGCGGCCGGATGGATATCACCCTCTTGCAAGCGGATGCGTCCCCCCTGCCTTTCACCTATAACGAGAGTCACACGGCCGCGCTGGGGGAGTTGCCCAAGTTGCTGGAACCGGGCGAAGAGGTGGACCTGCACGTCCGCTTCGTGACCCGGTACCGCACGTGGAACTTGAAGGGGTACTGGCTCTTCGGCGAACGAGAGGGCCTCCTGAACTTGCCCCTGGCGTATCCCGTCCTCGCGGTGCCCAACGAGGACGGGACGTGGAAGGTGGACGAGGGGATTCCCCTGGGGGATACCCTCGTCGCGGAGAGCAGCTTTTATCACGCCTGGGTCACCGTGCCCGCGACGATGACGCTGGTCAGCAGCGCGGTGGTCAGTGCCACGCAGACGTACACGGATACGACGGCCGTCACCTATGAGCTCATCAGCGGGCCCGCGCGTGAGTTGACCCTGCTCCTGGCGCCCTATTACGACGTCAAACAACGAACGGTCAACGACGTGCTCGTCCGTTCCTACCACTTCATCGGGGACGACGAAGCCGGGGCCGCGGCGCTGGACTACGCGTCGGCCGCACTCCAGGTCTACAGCCGTCACTTCGCCCCTTACCCCTTCGCCAAAATGGACATCGCCGAGGCCATGCTCCTCAATCGGGGCATGGAGTACCCCACGCTGACCGAATTAGGCGAGGACCTCTACGGCAGCGAACGCCGCAAATTGGAATTCCTCATCGCCCACGAAGTCGCGCACCAGTGGTGGTACAATCAGGTGGGAAACGACCAGATCCGGGAACCCTGGCTGGACGAGGGGCTGACGGAGTACAGCACGTATTACTACTACCAGGACATTTACGGTCGGGATGACGCGGAGGCCGTTCTCCACAACCGCTGGGAAATTCCCCTCCGCTACATCCGCAACAAGGGCCTGGATGCCCCTCTGGGCCTGCCCGCGAAAGCGTATACCCGGGAGAATTACGAAACCATTGTCTACGGGAAGGGTGCACTCTTCTTCCACACCCTCCGCCGCCGCCTGGGCGATACGGTCTTCGAGCAGGTGCTGCGGGAGTACCTGAAGCGCTACCGGTTCCGCATCGCCACCGGTCGGGATTTCCAACGGGTGGTGGAGGAGGTGAGCGGACAGGATGTGAGCGACCTGTTCGAAACATGGGTCTACGGTTCCCCCAACCCAACACACGTTAACCCACCCGAGGACCGCTAACGCTCATGCATGTGGTCATCTTATCCAAGGCCTGTATTGTGGGCACGTATCAACGCAAACTGGAGGAGATCGCCGCGCACCCGGACATCGAATTGACCGTTCTCGTGCCCCCCTATTGGCGGGATAAACGGGGGTTGCAGCGGCTGGAACGGGTTCATGTGCGGGGATATGAGCTGCGGGTGATCCCTATCCGCCTGGCCGGGTCCTACCACCTCCACTTCTACCCGACGCTGGGCCGCGAGTTGCGCCGACTGCGCCCCGATGTGTTCCACGTGGATGAGGAACCGTACAACCTGGCCACGTGGCTGGCCTTCCGCCACAGCACCCGTCTCCGCATCCCCACCCTGTTCTTCACCTGGCAGAACATCTACCGCAAATATCCCATCCCCTTCTCCTCCTTCGAACGCTACGTCTACGAACACGCGCGCTTTGCCATCGCGGGAAATGAGGAGGCCCTGCGCGTGCTACGACGCAAGGGGTATAAAGGGCCCATCCGCGTTCTCCCCCAGTTCGGCGTGGACCCCGAGTTCTTCCGCCCCCACCCCGAATGGCGCTCCTCCCGGCGCCCCTTCACCGTGGGGTACGCGGGAGGGCTCATCCCCGAAAAGGGCGTCGATGTGCTCCTGCGGGCCCTGGCCCGGCTGCCGGGGGAGTGGCAGGCGCACATCGTGGGCTCGGGCCGGGAGGAGGGACGGTTGAAGCGACTGGCCCGACAGCTGGGCATTGCCGAACGCGTTCGCTGGACGCCTCGGGTGGCGAGCACGGAGATGCCCCGCATCTACCACACCTTCGACGTCCTCGTCCTCCCCTCGCGCACACGCCCCCACTGGAAGGAACAATTCGGACGCGTGCTCATCGAAGCCATGGCCTGCGAGATCCCCGTCGTCGGATCCACCTGCGGCGAAATTCCCAACGTCATCGGAGACGCGGGGCTCATCTTCCCCGAAGAGGACGTGGACGCGCTGGCCGCCCACCTGCACGCCCTCCAGACCTCCCCGGAACGCCGCGCGGAACTCGGCCGTCGGGGACGAGAGCGCGTCCTCGCCCGGTACACCCACCGGCACATCGCGGAAGAAAGCGTGGCCATCTACCGACACCTGGTGTTGGGAATAAAGGGGTTAACGATTAACGATTGACGATTAACGATTAAAGTTGGGCCTAAAGCCAGGATGGGTGCAGTAAATGTAACGCGAGTAACAGGTAACGAGTAACGAGTAAAAAATAACCGGATGGCATGTCGACAAGGTTGACCCTACCGCGCCAACCCGGCTCTAAGTTACGCATCACGCATTACGCATCACGCATCACGTATCACGCATCACGTCATCACGTCAAGGTGCGCCAGCCGCGCCGACTCCCCCACCGGCGCCTGACGCCTGACGAATGACGCATGACGAATGACGCAACGAAAGGAGGCCCCCATGCAGGTACAAGAAACACGTGTCCGGGAAATCATGACCAGCCCGGCCATCGTCGTCCACCAAAACGCGCACATCAACGAAGTCCAGGCCCTCATGGAAGAACACGGCATCCGCCGCCTTCCCGTGGTGGACGATGACGGCCGCCTCGTGGGGATCGTGTCCGCGGGGGATCTGCGGGAAGCCATGGCCGTCATCGCGGCCAGCGTCGTCAACCCCTACGCGCCCGAGGCGTCGGAGGAATGGCTCACCGTGGACGAAATCATGACGCCCAACCCGATAACCATCACCCCGGATGAGCCCATCTGGCGCGTGGCCGAACTCTTCATCCGCCACAAGATCGGTGGCCTGCCCGTCGTCGACGAGCAGGGCGATCTCCTGGGCATCGTCACCGAATCGGACCTGCTGCGCCTCGTCGCCGAAGCCTGGCGCTCCAGCCGAGAAGG
>WGAA01000037.1 GCA_015489285.1 Anaerolineae bacterium
TCCTTCGGCAAGAGCCGGGCCCGACTCTACCTGGGGGACAAGCCGACCGTCACCTTCGACGACGTGGCCGGGGCCGAGGAGGCGAAGCAGGAGCTGCAGGAGGTGGTGGAATTCCTGCGGGAGCCGCAGAAGTTCGCCGCGCTGGGCGCCCGCATCCCCAAGGGGGTTCTGCTCATCGGACCTCCGGGCACGGGCAAGACGCTGATGGCCAAGGCCATTGCGGGGGAGGCGGGGGTGCCCTTCTTCTCCATTTCCGGTTCCGAGTTCGTGGAGATGTTCGTGGGCGTGGGGGCTTCCCGGGTGCGGGACCTGTTCGACCAGGCGAAGCGGAATGCGCCCTGCATTGTGTTCATCGACGAGATCGATGCGGTGGGGCGGCATCGTGGGGCGGGGTTAGGCGGTTCCCACGACGAGCGGGAGCAGACGCTGAACCAGATTTTGGTGGAGATGGACGGGTTTGACTCGAACACGAACGTGATCGTGATTGCGGCGACGAACCGGCCGGACATTTTGGACCCGGCGTTGTTGCGGCCGGGGCGGTTTGACCGGCGGGTGGTAATGGACCGTCCGGATGTGCGTGGGCGGGAGGCCATCTTGCGGGTGCACACGCGGGACAAGCCGCTGGCGCCGGATGTGGATTTGGCGCGGATAGCCCGGTTGACGCCGGGGTTTGTGGGAGCGGATTTGGAGAATTTGGTGAACGAGGCGGCGATATTGGCGGCGCGGCGCAACAAGCGTGCCATAGGGATGGCGGAGTTCACCGAGGCGATAGAGCGGGTGGCGTTGGGGCCGGAGCGCCGCAGTCGGGTCATCAGCCCCGAGGAGAAGCGCATCGTTGCCTACCACGAGGCCGGACACGCGGTGGTCATGCGGGCCATCCCCGGCAACGACCCCGTTCAAAAGGTGACGATTATCCCACGGGGGTGGGCCGGGGGCTACACCCTTCCCCTGCCCGAGGACCGGACGTTGAACTTCCGCGAGCGTTACAAGGCCCAACTGGCCGGCTTGCTGGGAGGCCGGGTCGCGGAGGAACTCATCTTCGGCGAACCCTCCACGGGGGCAGCGAACGACCTGGAACGGGTTACCCAGATGGCGCGGCGCATGGTCATGGTGTACGGCATGAGCGACCGGTTGGGGCCTCTCAACCTGGGCGAACGGGATGAGCTCATCTTCCTGGGCAAGGAATTGGCCGAACGGCGCAACTACAGCGAAGAAGTCGCCCGGAAGATCGACGAGGAAGTGCGCCGCATCGTCGAAGAGGCGTATGAGCGGGCACGACGTGCCCTCCTGCGGCATAAGGCCGCGCTCGTGGCCGTGGCAGAACGCCTCCTGGAAGTGGAGACCATCGACGGCGAGGAATTCGAGCGCATTTTCACCTCGAGCCCCGTGGCCGAGGAGATCAGTTTGGACGTGACGGCCCAGGCATCTGCGTAAGGGCGATGACCGCTTGGCTGAGCCGCGGCTTATTCCACCTCTACCAGTGGGACCGGCATTACGTGCTGGGAAGGCCCCTCACCTGGTGGGCCCGGGTGATCCCCTTACTTCTGGCCGGGCTCCTGTTGCTCCTATCCCCCCGCTACTTCCCCCTGTCCCTGGCTTGTCTTCTCCTCGTCCTGGGGGAATCCCTCTTCTTCACCTGGGGCCGCAAGCGGGGGTACATCCTCTTCCGGCGTCGTGAACCCTCGCGGGGGGATCTGCACCGGCTTCTGGAAAAAGGCCGTCGCCTCTCGGTGACCGGCTGGGTCGAAGTGGAAGGACGGGGGATGTGGGTCGTCGCTGCGCCCGCGGAAGTGGACGTCTTCCACAACGGGGAACGGGTTCTCCTCGTCCGGGTGCCCCCTTCGGGATACGCGGGCGTGGCCACCCTGCCCCACCGGGACGTGGGCATGTGGTATCGCTTCCTTCTGCCCGAGGACCTCGAACACTACGAGAGCGGAATCCTGTGGCTCGCGGGACGCGCCTCCCCCGCGACGTGTCTCCTCTTACCGAGGGCAGGGAAGGGCCGTCGCCTCTACCTTAGCACGCCATTCGAGGTTGCCGGGGAAGTACTCTAACGCCTCGCAATATCGGGCCCGCCACGTGTCCCGGGAGATGAGACCCTCATCCAAGGCCCGGTCGGTCACCTGCAAGTACACAAACCACCAGGCAGGACCGTGGGGCCGGGGTGCCCTCTTCAGCCAGAGGTGGGCCAGACGCACCTGCTCCTCGGGGAAAGGGGTGACGAAGGACGCGAGGGAGGCCATGGTCAGCGCGATGCGTTCCCTCCCGTCCCATCGCCAGGCCCGTTCCCCGTACATCCATCCGAGGGACGCGGTGGCGGAATCCGTCCCCCACACCCGGGCGGTCTGGTGCCACCCATCCGCGACCAGGGGACGGACCACCGTGTAAAGGAGAAGGAGCAGGAGTCCGCCCCATAGGCCCACCTTCCGCAGCCTCCACCCCCATCCGAACGCGATCCAGGTGCCCAGGAACAGCGCCAGGGGGATGAGGAAGGGCCATGTCGCCGGGCTTACGGCGCCTACCGTGACCACGGCCAACGCGGGGAGGAACACGGACCACACTCGTGTCCCCCGCCACCCCCGTTGTACCCCCAAA
>WGAA01000038.1 GCA_015489285.1 Anaerolineae bacterium
CCCGTGCCAAAGGGGTGAAAATCGGGCACATACCCGGCTACCACGTCGAAGGTGTTGACCAGGAGGTAGAAGATGAACCCCCAGGCGATGAAGTAGTGGAAGATGGAGGTAACGGTTCGTCGCCGAATGATCCCGTCCTGCAGGAAGAGGGCCCACAATCCCACCCCGATCCGCCGAGGCACGGCTTTCCAGTTCAATTCCCCCTGACCGTGCTGGATGATGGCCCACATGCGACCGAAGGTGATGTAGCTCAGGTAGAGGGAAAGAACGACCGCCAGGGGGAACACCAATTTTTCCGTTAAGGTAAGCACCGTTGCCTCCTTTGTCACACGAGTCTTTGGGACGTCCGAGCTCCTCACGAGGGAACGGCGACACGCCCCGAGGGAGTGCCCTCACGAGGTCCGCCGCCGGGCTCTCCGAGCCCGGACGTCCGTGCCGTCAGGATGTCGAGATGTCCCTGTCCGCGCCGCGCTGCTGTAGCCGGTGCCCCCGTCCTCACACCACCTTCAGCTCGACGGAGGGCTGGAAGTTGAGGACGCTGATGCTGGCCGCGATCTTGCGGGCCAGCTCCCGGAACGCCTGAGCCGCGGGCGAATCGGGATGGCTGACGACGATGGGAGTACCCGAATCACTCCCCTCCCGCACCTCGGGGTCCAGGGGAACCCGCCCAAGGAAGGGGACGTTCAACTCCCGCGCCGCGGCTTCCCCCCCGCCGACACCGAACACCTCCCCCGCCATGTTCTCGATGATGCCGAGGACGGGAACGTTCAACTGCTGGAAGGCGACCAGGCCACGCCGTGCGTCCATGAGCGCGACCTGCTGGGGGGTCGTCACAATGATCCCACCGGTGACGGGCACGCTCTGAGCCAGGGAAAGGTGTGCGTCCCCCGTGCCCGGAGGGAGATCCACAATCATGTAGTCCAGGGAGGGCCAATCCACGTCGTTGAAGAGCTGGCGAATGGAGGAGTGGAGCAGCGGCCCCCGCCAGATGAGGGCCGTGTCCGGCGGGACGAGGAAGCCTATGGAGATGGCGTAGACGCCATAGGCCTGAGGGGGAATCATCTTCCCGTTGCGGACGCCGATGCGCTGTCCCTGAAGTCCCAACATGAGGGGGACATTGGGGCCGTAGATGTCCGCGTCCAGGATGCCCACGCGGGCCCCTTCTTGACTCAGGGCCACGGCCAGGTTGACCGCGACAGTCGTCTTGCCCACGCCTCCCTTGCCCGAGGCCACGGCAATGATGTTCCGCACGTCGAGACTCAAACGCCCGAAGATGCGCTTGTCCGTGGCCACATCCGCGTCGAACCGCACCTGCACGTCCTTCACGCCCTCCAGCGCGGACACGGCCATGCGGATATCGTCCTCGATGGTGGACTTGAGCGGACACGCGGGGGTGGTCAGGGTCACGTCAACGGTCACGACACCGTTATCGATGTTCACCTCGCGCACCATCTTCAGCGTCACCAGATCCATGCCCAGCTCCGGGTCGATGACGGTGCGCAGGGCGTTCATCACCTGTTCTTTGGTCACTTCGCTCATCGGTTCTTCTCCCTATAAAGATGTATGGGGATGAGGGGCCATGCGGGCCCTCTCATTGGTGTCCCTCTTCCGGGGATTGTACCAGGGCGGCCACCCGTCGTCCAATCTCCACCGCGTAATTGGTTCCCCGATCCCAGGGGTATACCTGGGACATGCTGGCGAAGTAGAGGCCGGGCAGGGGCGTCCGAATGTCGGGGATCATGCGGGAGTAGTTCAAAGGGACCACGGGTTGGGCGTAGCGGGCCTTGTGGACCCACACGCCGGTAATCCAGTCCGGTGTGAACCGGGGGTTGAAACGGGTCAGCGCGGGGAGGAACACGTCCAGGAGTTCCTGTTCGTCCATCTCGAAGTAGGGGTGATCCGGGTCCAGGTAGTCGCCCAGGTAGACGATGTAGTCGCCGCCGTAGTGTTCCCGGTCCATGTAGTTGGTGTGCTCCACGAAGGCCAGGAAGGGGAAGCCCTCCTCTTTGGGGAGGTTGATCCAGTAATCCTGCCGGGTCATGCGGTGTTTGAGGGCCAGGGTCATGACGACGGCCCCCATGGACTTCAGGCCGCGGAGTTTTTCCAGGTAGGACCGCGGGAGGTCCGGGGCCAGACGGGCAAAGGCCTGGGGGGAGATGGTGGCGATGACCACATCTCCCTGCCAATCCCCCTCATCCCCAATGACGTGAAAGCCGCCCCCTGCCCGGGGTCGCAACGCCCGGGCGGGCTGATTCGTGAGCACACGCCCCCCGCGCTCCTGCACACGTTGGACCAGGACGTCGACGAAACGCTGGAAGCCCCCGCGGAAGTAGCCCAGCGCGGGGCTCCGCTTGTGAATGCGAGCCCAGAACCAGGCGAGGTTGACTTCCTTGTAGTGATCCCCGAACTTGCCGACGAGGAGGGGTTCCCACAGGACCCGGTAGGCCCGAGGGCCCAGCATCCGGTTCAGCCACTCGTGAGCCGTCACCTGTTCGAAAGCGCGCCAGTTCTTGCTGAACCGGAGGTAGGCGAGGACAAAGCCCATCCGCACCTTGTCCACGAGGCTCAGGTGGGGGAATTGCAGGACCCGCAGGGGGGAATCGAAGGGGTAGGAGCGTCCCTCTTTCCACACGGAGGTAATAGGGCGCCGGAAGATGATATCCGATTCCAGGCCGATCTCCCCGGCCAGGTCGAGGATGTCCTTGTCCGACTGGAAGAGATGATGGTAGAACTTCTCCAAGGGCCATTCCCAATGGGAGGCTTTGAAGCCTCCCGCCAATCCCCCGGGCCGAGGAGCGGCCTCCCATACGGTGACGTCATATCCGGCCCGGGTCAGGTCGTATGCGGCGCTGAGGCCCGCGATGCCTGCGCCTATGATGAGCACGCGTCGTGGATGCGTCATTGGCTCTCGAGCGTTATCCTCCTCACGTGTCCCCCCGGAGTTGGCCCGCCGGACTTCCGACATCTTCGAAGATATCGGGACGTTTGGAGTTCACCCCCGGGCGGGTTCTCCGAAGGTTGGCTTTCGGTCCGTCCCCGGCCCCGTCAAGAGGTGGACGATAGCGTTTCCTGCGCCGAGGACGGTTCCGGGATTTTCAGTTTCCCCTGCTTGATATAACGGCGGATATCCCGTTGTGCCCGCTTGTAGCGACGTAACAAATCCTCGTCGGTCCCTTTGAAGTGGATGATGTTCTGGGTAGAACAGACGAGGCACCCGCGCTGGTATTTGAAGCTTTGTCGATGGCAGTTGAGGCATTCGTTCAGGCGGATCATCATCAGGGCAAAGGCCAAAGCGTCGGGGTGGGTTTCGGGGAGGCCGGTCACGTAGTCGACGAGCTCTCGCCATTTGGGCCCCCTCAGGTCTCGGAGCTTTGGCGCCAGTTTCAAGGGAAAGAGGATCTCCGCCGTTGGGTACATACCTCCGTCCTTTCTCGTATACGATTTCAAGATGCGCGGGGACGGTCTGCGATATCTTACGTTCGCATGCACGTTCCTAGATTTTGTATTATACCACAGGGGATGAGGGATAGGAGATTGGAGGTGGGGAATGGTGGGAACATCGGCGCGGTAGAGGGGAGTCGGCGCGGTGGGATGAAGTTTGGCGATGTGGCGTAATGCGTGATGCGTAATACGTAACGTAGAGCCAGGTTGGCGCTGTAGGGCCAAGCCTGGCTTCACGCCGTCTCCGCACGGGGCTAAAGACCCCGTGCTACATCGAAGCGAAGACCGCTGGAAGCGGCCTAAAGGGAGCCCCCGGTCCAGACTTCGGAAGTCTGAGGGCCTTGCCGGGGTTCGCACGGCGCTGAACCCATTGCGTCATGCGTCATTCGTCATGCGTCAGGCGCGGAGGAGAGGTCAGTGTGGTCGGATGATGGCGGGCTTTGCCGACGTGATGCGTGATGCGTAACGTCATTCGTCATCCGTCACCCGTCAGGCGCGGGGAGAAGGTCGGCGTGTTAGGATGAAGCTTGGCATCGGGTACGTGATGCGTGATACGTGATACGTAATACGTAATTTGGGACCAGATTGGCTTTGGAGGGGCGACCTCGACTGTGTGCTGGACCTTTAATCGTTAATCGTCAATCGTTAATCGTTGTCTTCCCACGCCAACCCATTACTCGTTACTCCGTTACTCGTTACCCGCGATGCGTAATTCGAAGACACGTTGTCTCTGGAGCGATAACCTTACGCCGCGCTAAGGCCCAAAGAGGGTTGGCTCCGGCTGAAACGGGGACTTTGCTCCCGCTTCCCCTTTTGAGGTACACTGTGATATACATTTCGACGGGAGTCGAAAAGCAGCGGCGAACACCGATTCGCGGAAGTCCGGTATACCAGGAACAACACCGAGCAAGGAGGGAAGCTGTGCCCATCTTCCGGGAGCCTATCAACGTATCCGATCTGGCCTTCGAGAAAGCCGTAGAGCGTTCCCCCATCCCCGTGCTGGTCTTCTACTGGAAGGGGAAATGTCCGCCCTGTGAGCGCATGGAGCCCATCCTGGCCCGGCTGGCCCGCGAATACGCGGGCGATCTCCTCGTCATCAAGGCCAACGTGGACGATACCCCCTCCGCCAGCCGCAAGTACGCCATCGAGGCCGTCCCCACGACCGTCTTCGTCAAAGGGGGACGGGAGGTGGAGCGCATCGTGGGCGAGGTGGATGAGGCCACCTTGCGGCGCAAGGTGGAAGAGGTCCTGGGACGGCGGCCGGCGTCGGGGCCGGTCCGGGGAGGGGCTGCCGTTTCCCTGGGTCGGGCCCGGCCTCGCGCGGGGACGGGTGCTCCCGGAGGGGCCCGGTACGCGGATGCGCCGGTCCACGTCACCGACGCCACCTTCCAGCGCGTGGTCCTCCAATCGCCCATCCCCGTCGTTGTGGACTTCTGGGCGCCCTGGTGTGCGCCCTGCCGCATGATCGCGCCCGTGCTGGAAGACATGGCTCGGGAGTTCGCGGGGCGACTTCTTGTCGCCAAGCTCAACGTGGACGAGAACCCGCACACGGCCCGCTCCTTTGGCGTCATGAGCATCCCGACCCTCATCGTCTTCCGCAACGGTCAACCAGTAGACCGGTTGGTGGGGGCCCTGCCCGGCCCCGTCCTGCGGGAGCGCATCCGTCGGGCCGCGGGGATATAAGGTATGTACCTGCTCATCCTGGAAAACTCGGCCGACACCCATCAATGCGAAACGTGTGGGCCCACTTATTCGTCGGAACAGTTGGCACTGGCCTCCCAATTCTTCATCCGACGGGATATGGGGCTCCCCCTGGAGGTGCGGTACGCGGATGTCGCCGATCCGCGCCACGCCGCCGCGTATTCCTCCCTCGTCCGGGAGGCGCAACGCGCCGGCTGGACCTTCCCCGTGGTTCTGCTCATGGAGGAAGGAGGCTACCGGCTCCTCCTGGAGGGATCGGCCGAACCCTTTGCCATCGTGGAGGCCCTGAAAGAGCACCTGAATTTCAACCCATCCACACAGCCACAGAGGTAACGTCGGCAGGAGCCTATGCATCCAATGAATGACGTTAAGACCTATGATACAGAGGAGGAATTGCTGGCGGCCCTGAAAGCAGGAGACCGCTACGCGTGTGCCGAGCTGGTCCGTCGGTACTCCCCCAAACTATATCGGGTCACCCTGCGCATTCTGGGGTCGGAAGACGAGGCCGAGGAAGCATTGCAAGAAGCGTTCATCAGCGCCTGCAACAAGATTTCCTCCTTCCGGGGGGATTCGCAATTGGGGACGTGGTTGTATCGGGTGGCCACGAACGCGGCCCTCATGCGCTTGCGCAAGCGGAAAGAGGACCACGTCTCCCTCGACGCCCCCGTCGAGACGGAAGAGGGAACGGAGCTTCCCCGCAACCTGGCGGACTGGCGTTTCGACCCGTACCGGGTGGTTCTGAGTGGAGAGCTGCGGGAAATCCTGGAACAGGCCATCCAGAAATTGCCCGACACGTTACGGGTCGTCTTCGTCCTGCGGGAACTGGAGGGCCTCTCCACCCTGGAGACCGCGCAAGCGCTGGGGATCAGCGAATCGGCCACAAAGGTCCGACTGCACCGAGCCCGCATGGCGCTGAGGGAATTGCTGGCGCCTTACTTGGCCGATGTCGATTCCCGATGGGAATACCCGACCGTTGCTTGAGGACGGAATGCCGATGAAAGACGCGTTGGACTGTGGGGATGTGCTGCAACTGTTGAGCGCCTACGTGGACGGCGAGCTCTCTCCCGAGCTGTGCCGCGCCATCGAGGCCCACATGGCCGTCTGCCACGATTGCTTTGTCGTCCTCGACTCCATGAACAAGACGCTGGTCCTTTACCACCGGTTGGAGCCCCCGGAGATGCCCGAGGACGTGGAATTGCGCCTCTTCCAGGTGCTCAACCTGGACGATTTCCTCACGTGAGAGAGCACGAATGTGAACGGAATGGCCCGGCCACAGCGCACCGCACCCCCACCTCACGTGCTCCACGTCTACAAGGATTATCCCCCCGTCCTCGGAGGCATCGAAAAGCACATCCGCACCCTGGCACGCCACCAGGTGCGCGCGGGATGGCGTGTGACCGTCCTCGTCACCAATCCCGACCCTTTTCCCAGGGGCCTGCGCACCCGGGTGGAGGACGAAGAGGGGATCCGGGTCATCCGCAGTGGACGCTACGTTACCCTGGCCTCGACCCCCATTAGCCTCGCCCAGGCCTGGCATCTCCTCCGCGCCTCCGCGGACATCGTCCACCTTCACTTCCCCTATCCTCCGGGGGAGATTGTGAACTGGCTCCGCGCGCGCGGCCCGACGGTCATCACGTACCACTCGGATGTGGTGCGCCAGAAACGGATCCTCCGCCTTTACGCGCCGCTCTTGCGCCGCATTCTACGGGAAGCCCAGGCCATTATCGCCACGAGCATCCCTTATCTCCGCACATCCCCCTTTCTTCGGGAGGTGGCGGACCGGGTTCACGTCATTCCCCTGGGCATCGACCTGACGCCCTTCCTCCACGTATCTGAGGAAGCCGCACGCCAGGTGCGACGGGAGATCCGGGGCACCGACGAGGAGGTGCCTGTGGTCCTCTTCGTGGGACGCCTGCGCTATTACAAGGGGGTGGATGTGCTCCTCCGGGCGCTGGCCCGCGTGCCCCGGGTGGAGGGGTGGATCGTGGGCACGGGTCCCATGCGGGAGGCGTGGGAGCGATTGAGTGTGAGGTTGGGCCTGGGGAACCGGGTGCGCTTCCTGGGGGATGTGCCCGAGGCCCGGTTGCCCCTCATCTACGCGGCGTCCGACATGTTCGTTCTGCCCGCGACGTCCCGGGCCGAGGCGTTCGGCCTGGTTCTGGTGGAGGCGATGGCCTCAGGCCGCCCCGTCATCAGCACGGAGGTGGGGACGGGGACGTCTTATGTCAACGTGCACGGTCATACGGGCCTGGTCGTTCCGCCGGGGGACCCCGAGGCGCTGGCGCAGGCCGTGCGTCAACTGGCGAACAACCCTCAACTTCGGCGCCGCATGGGCGCGGCCGCGCGCGAGCGCGCCCAACAGGGGTTCACTGCGGAGTTCATGACCCAACGGGTCCTGACCCTTTACACCTCCCTGATGAAAACGCCCTGAGACCCTTCCCCCGTAGTTGGCAACATCGCCCTTTTGTCCGATAATGAGGGGAATTTTTTCGTTGCAGGAGGGGAGCATGAAGGAACGTGTTTTGCGGATGTTGGGAATTATCGGTTTGATATTTCTCCTGGCGCATCCTGTAAGTTGGGCTCAGGAGCGCACCCCGGTTATCGAGAAACTCAACATTTCCCTCTGGCCCGAGTTCGACGACCCGCGCGTGCTCGTCATCATGACCGGGAAGGTCGATGAAGGGACGCATACATTGCGCATCCCCCTGCCAGCCAAGGCGGAGGTCAACGCGGTAGCCTACCCCGGCCCGGACGGGCGTCTCCTCACCGCGGAGTGGACTTTGGAACAGGGGATTCACACATCGGTTCTCGTCGTTCAGTTGCCCGCGCCCGCGTTCCACGTGGAGTATTACGCGGATTTCATCCAGGCGGAGGGGAATGAGCGTCATGTTGTGGCCCGCGTGCCCCTGCCCCAGGCCCGGGTGGAGAAGGTCCACCTGGAGGTCCAGCAGCCAGCGAAGACGGAGAATTTCGTCGCCAACCCGCCCCTCCAGGCCCAGGTGACGGGATTCGGGGAGCTTTCTTATTGGGCCCGGGATTTCGGCCCTGTGGAGCCGGGAGGGGTGGTGGAACAGGAGGTTCGTTACACCCGCCTTGCTCCGGGCCTGAGCACGACGCCTCGGGCCCAGGTCGCGGAGGAGGTTTCGGCTCCGGCGGAGAAAGCGCCGGCCCCGTCCTCCGAGGAGGCCGCGGCGGCAGAGGAGAAGAAGGCGGGCCCTGTGAACTGGCCCCTCCTTGTGCTGGCTCTCCTCCTGGTTACGGGCACCGGGGGTGGCGTCTACTACTGGATACGACAAAACGCGCAGGCGGAGCCTCCCGCCCCGCAACAACGAACGCCGTCCGCCCGCCGCCGG
>WGAA01000039.1 GCA_015489285.1 Anaerolineae bacterium
GCAGAACGTGTATTCGGCAAGGCTACCCTCCTTCGTTAGATGATGCGTTTCCTTTCCACCCTTTCGTGACCTCCGAACCGGCAGGAAAGGCGGAACGTCCTGTCCAAGCTCTCAATCTTACTTACTCCCCCTCGATTTGCCAAATTTCCCCTCGAGAAAGGTGGGAATCCACCTCCAGCGACGTTTGGAGGGCCTGGTCTAATCGAGGATATAAAGCCCAAATCGTGGTTAGCGCAAATAAGAACCCCGTCGACACGCGCAACCACCACGTGCTCTCCCGTAATCCCACCAGCTGGGTCGTGCCATCCAGGGCCAATGGGACCAGGGAAAGGGCGTACCACTTCCACGGGAGAGGACGCCAACGGCGCCGCGTCAACCCGTAAATGACGCCGACCAGGAAGAACCCACCGTACAGGGCAAAATCTCGCTCACAGAAGGCCATTTTATACCCCAACTCCGGGGAACCGATGAAGGCCTTTCGCTGCCACAAGGATCCCAGCGCCACTCCATGCTCCTGGAGCATGTGCAGTGAGTACGTCCACCGGGGGCCGAAAAGGAAGAAGGAGCGTTCCGGCAGTTGGTGACACAGGGGACCGTATATCCAGTATATGGCTTTTCCTACGCGAAACCACCCCACATGCATAAACACGGGGGCCAGGACGGCCCAGAGCACGTACAGGAAGAAAGCCAAGTTCGCGAAGAGCAGCCAGTGGCGTATCCCCCACATTGTCGCCCGTTCGAGAAGACGGGCTAGCGTCTCCACCCACCTGGGTGGTTGGCCCCGGTTCTCCATCCTCACTGGCCCAGAATAGCTTTCAACCCCATGTCCAAACTCGACTCCCGCAGCATCCCCGTCCATCGCACGGCAATCGTTCCGTCCTTACGGATAAAAAAGGTCGTGGGCAACCCTCGCACCAGGTATGTCCTCCCCACCAACCCCCGGGTGTCCAAGGCCATAGGAAGAACCACCTTCATCGCCCGGCGGAAGGACTCCACTTGTTCCCGCTCCTCCATTTCGTCCACAGCGATCATCACCAGTCCCTCATCCTTGTGCGCGAGGTAGGCCCGGTTCAACGCGGGCATCTCCATGCGACACGGAGGACACCAGGTGGCCCAGAAGTTGATGATGACCGGATGGCCCCTGAACTCCTTCAGAGAAAATTTCTTCCCGTCCGGGGCTACGATCGAGAAGTTCGGCGCCACATCCCCCTCCCCCGGAGGGGACGCGGCGCGCTCCACACTCCGTTCATCCACCAGATAAACCGTCTCCGCCAGTAGACCCTGTCCTCCTGCGGCCGGAGTGGGCGATGCGTTCTTCCCACCGCACCCCCCTAGAATGAAGGCCACAAGCAGGAGCCCGATACCCATCCACAAAACCCAACGTCGCATTACCTGCCTCCCGATGCACACGAGCAATTGCTGCTTTTCCCTTACTGCAATGGGACGACCTCCCCTTCTGTGAGCCCGCCCACCGCGGCGCCACTCAAATAACTCAAGTACGCCGGAACCAGGGGCAAGACACACGGAGAGAGGAAGGAAGCGAGCCCGGCAATGAAAGCGAAGATAAAGGAAATATTCCCCCCACTGCTCTTCTCGGCCAGGTTGCCTTCCACGTTGAGGATGAACCCCATCTCCGCCAAGCTGCGCAGACTGTCGGTGAAGATAAGAATACCGATGAAAAGAAGGAGAAGACCGCTGATAAGGCTAATCCACCCCAAGTGCCGCTTCAACCGGGGCAGGAAGCCCGTTGCCCAGCTGAACAGGGCTCCCGTCAAAAGGAAGGGAATGCCTAATCCGGCAGAGTATACGGCCAGCAGGATGGCACCCTGGACCGCAGAGGCGCGGGTGCTTGCCAGAAGGAGGATGCCCGCCAGGATAGGTCCCACACAGGGGGTCCAGCCCGCGGCGAAGACAACCCCCACGAGGAAAGATGTAAGGTAATTGCGGCCACGGGTGGGGTCCAGCTGGAGGCGAAACTCCTTCTCGAAGATCTCGGTGCGGCTGCCGTAGAGGACGATAAGCGCGATCAGGCCCATCTCCAAGATGCGCAAGGTAGGGGGCGTAATGCTGCTGAACCAGTCGAGAAGGGCCACACTCGCCGCCAGCAACACGTGGACGCCCAGGGTCCACGGGCCACCGGCCAGGGTGGCCAGCCCGAACATGGCCGCATCCACGTACCGTTGTGTGGGCAGCTGGGTCCCGTCCAGCCAATAAGTCAGGCCCGCGACAATGAGGGCCAACAGAAGCCAGCCCAAGGGTTTCAAGCGCAACAGCGCAACCCTCAAGCCAAAAACGACCAACATGATCCCCCCTACTCGTAC
>WGAA01000040.1 GCA_015489285.1 Anaerolineae bacterium
CGCGCCAATCCTTACGCCTCCACCTCCGCGCCTTTCCGGGAGCGGCGCACGTAACCGGCCAATCCGGCCAGCCCCCCTCCGAGGAGGAGGAGCGTAGCGGGCTCGGGAATTTCGGCCGGCGCGGGCGCGGCGATCTCCTCGAAAGTCATGTACGGAGGTTGGACGGTGGGCTGGTAGTTCGCGTCGAATCCGCTCCAGGCAAAGCCAACGACCTCCTTGTCCTGAGGGACGTAACTGCCGATGCCCACGCTCGCCGGCGTCCACGCGCCGTCCTTCTGCACGAAGAAGGCCCAGTAGTGATTGGGGTCACAGAAGCAATTGTCCGCGCCACACCCCTCGTTTTCGATGCCGCACAGCGCCGGTCCCCAAGACGTGTCGGCCAGGGTCACCTGAAGGCTCGACGCCTTGAGGACGTCCGCGACGTTGGCATCTGCGGGCACGGACACGATCTCCGTGTGAACCCGACCGTCTTTGAAGCGAACGACCAATCCGACCTGCTTACCGGTCCCCTGGGCCCAAACGACGCCCGTCAACAGAAGAACCAGCAGTGTCACCAGCAAAAGGGCACGTACGTGTCGTCTCATCGACTATCCTCCTTGTGTGTGGGTTAGGATGGCGGAGGGGGATCCCCCTCCGCGGTTTGGATCTCACCACCCTGCGGCGATGAGGGGGAATACGTGTTGCCGTGAGAGGGGCCCATCCCCCGGCCAGGGGACGGAGAGTGCGATAAGCGCGTCCCGCGTCGCGAGGAGCCGGGTCCCCTCGTTGTCGTCCCTCCAGCGGAACCCCCCGTCCCGCTCCTGGAAGCGGAAGAGACGGCCCACCGGGTCCCGCCACGTCCCGTCGTGGTTCCAACCGGTCCAGGGGGCGATGCGGGGGTTGACCAGGTTGAGGACGAGGCCGGTGAGGGCCAGGGCCGTGGAGTTACAGTTGCTCTCGGGATGGGCCGTGTTCATCCCCCATCCCCCATCCGGCTGTTGCATGGTCTGGAAGTAGTAGACGGTTTTATGGAACTTGTAGAGGGTGGCCGGAATCCCCATGGTCCGGAGGGTGGCTACGACCAATCCGGTCGTGTCCACGTCGGAGCTAGTTCCCCGGTACTGCCAGCCCCACCCCCCGTCCGCGTGCTGGTCGTTGATGAGGGAGAGGACCGCGTTGGCGGGAGGGGTTTCGCCGGCCAGGGTCAGGGCTTGTAGGGCGAGGGCCTGGGCGAAGTTGTTGCTCGGGTCGAAGCGACCTGTGTTCGCGTCGTAGGTTTTCAACAGCTCCCGCACGAGGTCATACCCCGCGAAGTGGTGTATCTCGTCGTGGCGGGTGACGGCGACGGCCCGGAGGACTTTGGCGATGTTGCCCGCCTTACCGGAGGCAATCAGGGATGGGGCGAGCCGACGGAGGGCGTCCAGGGCACTGTGGCCGTTGCGGACCCAGGGAGCCCGGTCGGGACGTTCTCCAACGGTACCGAGAACGAAGACCATGTCCGCGGTCAGGCCGGCGGAGTGGCCGAAGGAGCCGTCATCCTCCTGCTGGGTGGTGAGCCACTGGAGGGCTTCCTGGATGCGGACTTCTCGGGCGTGCTGGGTGGTTCGTGGGGGACCGATGCGCTCGGGCCCCGCGGCCGCGACGGTGATGGTGAACACGAGAAGGGCAATGAGTATCGCGTTCCCTAATTTGATCCCACGCATGGTACATCCCTCCTTTCTCCGGAAACCGGACTACCAGAGACCTGCCGAACTGTCCGTGCCGTCGCCGCACGGCACAAAAAACCTCCCAACCCGATACGGTTTGGGAGGTCATGTACTTTCGGGGTGCCGATAAAAAATCCCCGGGGAGAGCCGGGGATTTGGCATCCTATGACTCTCCCACCCCCTTCCTCGAGGTTGGTGGAAGACTGTAAAGGCGGGCGACCGGGCTTCCCAATACCCGGGGGTATTGGGTTACCGTTGCGGGACAGCGCCGGACTTTCACCGGCTTCGCCTTTAAGCCCTGCCATCCGGGGCGTCGGGCACCTTTACAGTGGACGGGATTCAATTGTCGTCGGAAGGAGTATACCACTCGTAAGAGGGGACGTCAAAAAGGCGCAAGAGCGGCATTGAGTAACGAGTAATTGGTCGGGCGTTGGGGACCATTTTGGCGCGGCAATGAGGAGCTTGGGGAAACAACGATTAACGATTGACGATTAACGATTAAGGGGCCGGCGCGGAGACAAGATTGCCCTAGCCGCGCCAACCTGGCTCTACGTTACGCATTACGCATCACGCATCACGTCCTCAAGCCAAGCTGCGCCTGCACTGCCGACTTTC
>WGAA01000041.1 GCA_015489285.1 Anaerolineae bacterium
AAAACTTCGGAAGTCTGAGCGGTCTGGGCCGATTTCCAAGCACCCTCGTACCATTATATACGACCTGGGGAACTGGCAAAATACGCGCGGGAGGGGTATGATAGGGGTGGATATATACTCGAAGGGGGGCGGTGTTCGCTTCCGATGATTGAACGACATCTGGCTCATCCGAATACGTACCACGCGTGGGCGGCGCGAGGCGTACTCGTCCTCCTGCTCGTGCTCCTGGCCGGTGTGCTCATCGCGGTGGCCGGACCGCTCCTCGCGCTCGTCGGCGTTTTCGCCCTCCTCGTCACCTACGCGCTCCTGCGGGATGTGCGCGCGGGCCTCATCGCCGTCATCGCCGTCGCCTACCTCCTCCCCTTCGCCACCTTCCCCTTCGACGTGGGGGTCACGCCCACCTTTCTCAACGGCGTCGTGGCCGCGGTGTTCTTCGTCTACGTCGTCCGTCTGGCCACCCGCCGCGAGCTCCGTTTCGACCTGGGGACCGTGGGCATCCCCCTGGGCATCTTCCTCCTGTGGATGTTCGTCGCCTTTGCCCTGGGCATCGTCCACTCCCGCCCGACGCCCACCATCCTGCGGCACTTCCTGGAACTCGTTCTGGCCCTGACCATGTTTTACGTCGCGCTCAACACGGTCAAGCAGCCGAGCGACCTGGTCCTGCTCACCCGGGTCATCATCCTGGCCGGCACGCTGAGCGCGGTCATCGCCATCCTCTTCTACATCCTCCCCGTAGCAACGACCGTCCGCATCCTCAACGTTCTGGCCCGTTTCGGATATCCCGGCGGCTTTGGCGCGCTCCGCTGGATCGAGGACAACCCGAACAACCCGATGCGGGCCATCGGGACGGCCGTGGACCCCAACGTTCTGGGGGGGATGATGATCCTGGTGGGCGGGGTGACCGGGCCGCAGCTGGCCTCTTCCCGCCCCGTCTTCCCCCGGGTATGGCTCGTGGTGATGTACATCCTGCAACTCGTCGCCCTCTTTCTCACCTTCTCCCGGGGGGCCATGCTCGGATTCATGGCCGCGCTTGGGGTCCTGGCCCTGGTCAAATACCCCCGGCTCCTCCTCTTCATGACGTTGGGGGGGATTGTCCTCCTCCTCTTGCCCTGGTCCCACGCCTACATTCAACACTTCATCGAGGGCATTCAGGGGAAGGATCTGGCCACGAAGATGCGGTTCGGCGAGTACAAGGACGCGTTCCGCCTCATCCGGCGTTACCCCTGGACGGGAGTGGGGTTTACCGGGTCGCCCGATATCGACCTGTACGTGGGGGTGTCCAGCGTGTACCTCCTCGTCGCGGAGGAGATGGGGCTCATCGGGTTGGGCCTGTATGTGCTGACCCTGCTGGTTTTCCTCTTCACCCTGTGGCGCACCTGGCGCGGCGGGGCCATCGACCCCATGTTGGAGAGCATCCTCCTGGGGTATGGGGGCGCCCTCGTCGGCGTTATGGTGAGCGGCATTTTCGACCATTACTTGTTCAACATGGTCTACCCGCACATGGCTACCCTGTTCTGGCTCTTCATCGGCCTGGGCGTGGCCACGACGCGCTTGAGCGCTCGCTCGGTGTCGGATGGATCCCAAAGGAAAGGAGAAGACGCACGGTGATGCCCCAGCAGACGGTCCCCCCGGAATGTTGGCATCGTTTGTGGCCTTATCACCCCCGCACGTTATCCCATCTTCCGCCGGACGTCCTGCCCCGGTTCCTCCATCCCCTCCACTGCGGGGAGGAGAAGGCCGTCGCCTCGTGGCTTCCCGCGGCCGGGGCGTATCGGGTGGTCTGGTCCCGCTCCGGGGATCTCGAGACCGCACGGGCGTTGGGGGAAGGGGCCCGCACGCTTCTCCTCCGGGAGGAAGGACCCGTCCCCGACGCGGGGGATTCCGCCCGGGAGGTGCTTTTCTGGGAACGACGCCCGGACCGGGGGCCCCTGCACGATCCGCCGGAACGATGGCGTCCGGCCTCGCCGGAGGAGTATATGGGGTGGCGCGATGCGTGGAATCGGGAGGGGGTGAGCTGGCTCCGTTCTCGCGCCGTCCTGGACCTGTTTGCCCGTCATGTTCCCCTGCGCGCTTACGCCGTTCACGGACGGGGGCGACCGGTTGGCGCGCTCCTCCTGTGGCAGCCCGCCCCCGATTTCCTCTACCTGGTCGATCTCGCGTGGGACCCCCAGGTGGGTCCCCGCACGACGGTACGCTATCTCTTGCACGAGTTGTACATGTATCACCCGCAAGCCCTGGCCGTTCTGGACGGGGAGTGGGTGTCCAGCCCCATCAATCGGGTGCTCCTGGCCCTGGGGTATCGGGTGTATCGCCGGGGTTGGGAGTTGAGAGAACGCTGAGGAGGGAGCAATGGAGAAGAAACGGGTGGTCGCCGAGGATGTGAACCGTTTGCACGATGTGAGTATGCCCCACATCTCACCGGACGGACGCCGGGTCGTCTTTGTCCGCTCGACGGTCATGGAGGTGCCCAAGCAAGAGGGGAAGAAGAAGGAGCAGGCGAACAAGAGTCATCTCTGGATGTGGGATAGGGAGACGGGGGAGACCCGACCCCTCACGGTGGTGCGGGAGAACGCGCTCATGCCCCGCTGGTCCCCGGACGGCCGGTGGATCGCCTTCCTCTCCAACCGGGAAGAAGAGAAGGAGATGCACCTTTACGTGATGCCCGCGGATGGCGGGGAGGCCCGCCGGGTCACTCAGGCCCCCATCGTCCGGGTGACCGATTTCGACTGGTCCCCGGACGGGGAGTGGCTGGTGTTCACGGCAAAGGCCCGCTCCGAGGATGAGCCTCCACCCGAGGACCGCCTGTGGCGGGAGGTCACCCGACTCATCTGGAAGATGGATGGGGAGGGCTGGTGGGACGGCCGTTGGGTGCAGGTGTGGAAGGTCCGACGGGACGGGGAGGAACAGCAGCGCTTGGTGGACGCACCCGTGGACCACGGATTCCCCCGCTGGTCCCCCGATGGTCGCTGGATTGCGTTCGTGAGCAAGCGGGTGGAGGATCCGGATCGGGTGTTCTTCGACGATATCTTCATCATCCCCGCGGAAGGGGGAAGGGAACGCCGCTTGACCGCGAGCGCGGGCCCCGTTATGTCCCTCGCGTGGTCCCCCGACGGTCGGCGGCTGGCGTTCTTCGGCAAGGATTTGAGTCGGGGGTATAACAGCAATACGGAGGTGTGGACGGTGAGCGTGGAGGGCGGGGATGCTCGCTCTCACACCCGTTCCCTGGACCGGAGTGTGGGCGATCAGTTGCTGAGCGACGGCCGCCTCCTCCCCGGCGACCCGGGGCCCATCTGGTGGGATGAGAGGACGATCCTCTTCCTCTGCTCCGACCGGGGCCGGACCCATCTCTACCGGGTCACGCTGGACGATGAGGTCCGTCCCCTGGTGGAGGGGGATTTTCGGCTATACACCTTTCACGCGCGGCGGTCCGTCCCGTACTTCGTCCTCGGACGCTCTTCTCCCACGCATCCGGGGGAGCTTTTCCTCTGGCAGGAGGGGGAATGGACGCCTATCACCCACTGCAACGAGGCGTTCGTGGCGGAGCACGCTCTCGTTACCCCGGAGTTCTTCCGGGTGAGCTCCCCCGGTGGGGTGCAGGTGGATGCCTGGCTGATGAAGCCGCCGGATTTCGAAGAGGGACGGATGTACCCGCTGATCCTGTACATTCACGGTGGACCGCATCTGGCCTACGGCTGGTCCTGGTTCCACGAATTCCAGTATCTGGCGTCCGCGGGGTATTGCGTGCTCTACACCAACCCCCGGGGCAGCCAGTCCTACGGGGAGGCGTTCAACGACGCGATCTCCAAGAACTGGGGGCCTCCGGTGCAGGAGGATGTGGAGGCGGCCCTGGATGCGGTCCTGGCGCGGGGGTTCGTGGACCCGCAACGGGTGGGGGTGACCGGGGGGTCCTTCGGCGGGTACATGACGAATTGGATCATCGGCCACAGTGACCGCTACGCGGCCGCGGTCACGCAACGCTGTTGCAGCAATCTCATCAACCTGGTGGGCAACGATGATGTGGGGCATTACTTCTGCGAGCAGGAGGCCCCCGGGTGTCCCTGGGACCACTGGGAGTGGTACATCGAGAACTCGCCTCTTGCTTACGTGCACGAGATGCGTACCCCCTTGCTGATCATTCACAGCGATCAGGACCATCGGTGCCCACTGGATCAGGCGGAACAGTTGTACCGGGCTTTGCGCCTGCTGCGACGGGACGTGGCCTTCGTCGTCTTCCTCGGGGCCAGTCACGGCCTCTCCCGCACGGGCAAACCGGCCCAGCGCGTGGAACGCCTGAAACGCATCCGCGGCTGGTTCGATGAGAAGATGGGGGGAGTAACGAGTGACGAGTAACGAGTAATGGGATGGCGCGAAAATCGTTCTGGCGTGACGGTAAGGAGTCTGGCGGGAAGACAACGATTAACGATTGACGATTAACGATTAAAAGGGATGGCGTGGGGACGGGGTTGGCTTTTGGGCCCTCACCCCTACCCCTCACAGCTGAGCCGAACGAGAGTATAGGCCCGCTGCCCCTCCCCCTCCCCCGAATTCGGGGGAGGGGGAGGGGATGGGGAGGGGGTGAGGGCATAGAGAACGCACGATCAAGTTGTCCCTACAGCGCCAACTCTCCTACCCAAATTGCGCATCACGCATCACGGATTACGTACCCGCGCCTGGCGCTAAACCGTCCAGCTCATCCTAGCGAAGGCCTGCGGCCTTGGCTAATGAGTGACGAGTAACGAGTAATCAGCTGGCGTGGACATCGGGTTGGTCTTACAGCGCCAGCCTGATGTCCACGTTACGCATCACGCATTACGTATCACGTATCACGTTGGCGCAACCAACCCCCATCCTAACGCGCCGGCCTCCCCCCGCGCCTGACGAATTGACAAGCCCCGGGGGCTGGGTTAGCATAGACCATCACCCATATCCCAAACCATCAGCAAAAGAGGGTGCCGATGACCCGCTCGGCAAAGGCATTGTCGTAGGCGTTGCCAACTGCCCCCATGCTGGCGGTGATGCCATGGCTGCGCAACAGGCTCCGGTAGTGGTGACTGGTGTACTGGCTGCCGTGGTCACTGTGATGGATGAGTCCCTCCAGCCCACAGGCGGCGAGGGTGATGGCCCTGTGCAAGGCCACGACCGCTTCCTCGGCGGCCAGGGAAGGGGCCACGTAAGCTGCCAGCAGGTAACGGCTGTACAGGTCCATGACCAGGAACACGTACACAAAGCGGCCATTGCGCAGGCGGATGTAGGAGATGTCCACCACCCAGACCTGGTGAATGGCGTTCACCG
>WGAA01000042.1 GCA_015489285.1 Anaerolineae bacterium
CATAGGACCTCGACCATAGGTACGGCTAACGAGTCACGAGTAACTCCCTGGCGCGAAGACAAAGTGGTCTCTACAAAGCCAACTTATCTTCGAGTCACGCATTACGCATCACGCATTACGCATCACGTATCACGTATCACGTTGCAGAGCCCAGGCGCGCCTGCCCTGTCGACTTGGCACTCAGACTTCCGAAATCTCGCAGCTTGGGAAGTCTGGACAGGACTTTGGCCGGTGCGCAAGGCCCGTGCATTTCCGAACGTTCTCTCTTGAAATGACACGCCGGAGGCATCCCATGAGCGCTTTCACTCCGCAGGCCCGGGTACGTCTGGTCAACGCGTTCCTCCGACCGTATGACAATGCCGTGGCGACGGCCCGTACATGTTATTCGGCGAAGGGGATTGTAACCCCAGATGACGTTGTTCGCCAGCCGGAGGTGCGGGATCGGATCGCGCGCAGCATTTACGCCGCGGGGCATCACACCACCCTCCAGCACGCCCACTTCCAGTTCACCCTGGAAAACGTGAGCCGTCACTTCATCTGGGACTTCCTACACTCCCACCCCTTCTACAACAGCGAACAGGTAAGCCAGCGCTACGTACGGGTCCACCAGGACAATGTGGTCATCCCCCCGTTGGAGGGCCGGGCCCGACGGGTCTACGTGGAAGCCGTCACCTTGCAGATGGAGGCCTACGAACGCCTCATCGAGCTCCTTTTGCCCGCGGCCGAAGCCCACTACTACGCCCGTTTCCCCGCCCATCGCCCCAAAGATGGGGGCAAACCCCACCGCCTCGCCCGACGCTGGATTCCCCGCAAGGCCCAGGAAATCGCCCGATACGTCCTCCCTGTGGCCACGACCGCCTACCTCTACCACACAATCAGCCTCCTCACCCTCCTGCGTTACTACCGCCTCTCCCGCCAGTACGACGTCCCCACGGAAACGCACGCGGTCGTACAGGCGATGGTGAGGGCCGTGTTGGCCCACGATCCCGAGGTGGAGAAGCTGCTGGAGGAGCCCATCCCTCTGGAGGAGACGGTGGAGTATCGCTTCTGGCGCGCGGCCGGGGAAGTGCCGGGAGGATCGCGCGCGTATCGGGAGGAATTCGACCGGGAGCTGGGAGGCTACCGGAGTCGCCTGATCGCCCACACCCCCGACGCGGAAGCCATCGTCGCCCAGGCCGTGCGCGACGTCCTGGGCGTGCCCCGGGTCCACCTCTCGGACGACGAAGCCATCGACCTGGTCCTCAACCCCGCGCGCAACCCCTACCTTGCCGAGCCCCTGAACCTGGCCTTCCACTCCAAACTCATGCGAGTCCTACACCATCCCTCGTACACCTTCCGCAAAAAACTCTCCCATACGGCCGACAGTCAAGACCAGCGTCACCGCCTCACCCCGGGAAGTCGCCCCATGATGACGGCCTACCTGAGCGACGAACCCGACTACATCACCCCCGCCCTCATCGAAGAAGAGCCCCGGGCCGACCGCTATTATCGGGACGTCATGGAACGCACGTGGGAATACATGGGGCGCCTCAAGCGCCTTGGCGTCCCGCGGGAATACATCACCTACCTCCTTCCCAACGGCGTCGCCATCCGATTTACAGAAAGTGCCACCCTCCTTGCCCTCCACCACAAATTGCGCATGCGCCTCTGCTACAACGCGCAAGAGGAAATCCTCACCGCCAGCCGTGAAGAAGCCCAACAAATTCAGCACGTCACCCCGCGACTGGGGCGCTACCTGGCGCCCCCCTGTCGCCTCCGCTACCTTGCCGGCGTCAAACCCTACTGCCCCGAAGGGGAACGCTACTGCGGCGTCAGGGTATGGAGGGGGGAAGAGTAACGAGTAACGGAGTAACGAGTAACCGGATGGCGTGGGAAGACAACGATTAACGATTGACAATTAACGATTAAAGGGCCGGCGCGGACACAAGGTTATCGCCATAGAGCTGACCTTGTCTTCAAGTTACGCATTATGCATCACGCATCACGTCATCAGGCCAAGTTGCGCTTACTGTGCCGACTTCCTCACCGGCGCCTGACGCATTACGGGTGACGAATGACGTTACGAACGGCGCCGGGCGCTAAACCGCCCGGCTCATCCTAGCGAAGGCCTGCGGCCTCACGCGGTCAAGCCCGAAGGGCTTCGCTTTAATGAGCACGGCGGTTCAGCGCCGTGCGAGGGGAGCGGGGAGACAAGCTCGGCCCGACAGCGCCAACCCACTCGCCCAAATCACGCATTACGCATCACGAATCACGCACTCGATGCCGGATTTCATCCTAACACGCCGGCCTTCTCCCCGCGCCTGACGCATGACGGATGACGCCTGACGCCTCTCGTCAGGCCGGGGCACCTGAGACCTCCGAAGTCTGCGAGACTTCGGAGGTCTGGACGGAGCTCTGGACCGAAAAACGCCACCATTTGCTCAGGCCGACGCTCTATGTTAGAATCGCCTGTTCCGGGCCATTGAGCTCCGGACATTTACCCTATGTTAAGAGGAGAGTATTCGTATGCATCCATCGCACGCACATGCGCCTGCGACTTCGGCCAACCGCACGTTGATCCTCGTGCTCAACGTGCTCATCGTGTTGGCCCTGATAGCGGCCCTGCTACTGCCCCCCATCTCCATTGTGGACCGCATCCGCTATCGGGGGTTTACGGACATCACCCCGACCCACGGGGACGTACGTGACCCCGACGGAACCCAGGTCACCTTCCCCGATGCCTCCCTCACCGGCCCCCTCAAGGCCAAACTCACCTCCATCCCCATGCGGGATTTCGTGGAGGGGAAGGTGGAGAAGGGGTTGAAGGAAGCGGCCCAGCAAGCCCAATCCATGGGCTTGATCCCCAAAAGCCCCTTCTACATCCTGACGCTCGTCGGGAGCGAACCCGAAGCCGTCTACATCAGCATCCCCACCCCCAACGACGCAGAACCGTACGAGACCCTCGACCTCTACACGTGGGATGAGGCCAAGAAAAAGTGGATCTGGCTCCCCAGTCACCGGCTCCCCGAGGAGGACCGCATCGAAGCCGTCCTCGACTGGGTCCCCCGGAATTTCATGGTCATGCAAACGCAACCCGGCCCCAAGTCCGCCACGACGGACGTGCCCCAGGGAATGCTCCTGTCCGAGGAGGGAGCCGATGCCGTGGCCATCATCCATCCCGTGGGCATCTACCTCGCGGATGAAGGATTCCTCAAGGGCAGCCTTGCCGTGCCCGCGCCGGGCAGCGGCGTCCCCTACAAGATCATGCCCACCATCCGCAACTACGAAAACGGGGTCGTGCGCACCGACCTCCTGTGGAACATGCTGGCGACCCCGAAACAGCAGGAAAACAACATCGCCTCCATCGTGGAACTGGTCACCAAGAACGACTACGCGGGGGTGGACATCGACTATCGGGGGGTAGACCCCTTGCAGCGGGCCCTGTTCACGGACTTCATCGCCCGCCTGGCCGAACAGCTCCACGCGAACGGGAAACTCATCAGCGTGCGGGTGGAGCCTCCCCGCCAGATCGCTCAGGGGATCTGGTTGACGGGCGGATATGACTGGCGCAAGCTGGGGCGCGTCGTGGACATCGTGCGGGTGCCCGCGCCCATCGACCCCGAGGCGTACCGCCAGGGAGGCGTCTTCGACCAGATTATGATGTGGGCTGTGGGCGAGATCGACCGCTCCAAGATCCAGGTCGTACTCCCCGCGCGCAGCGTGGAAATCGCGGGCTCCTACATGATCCTCAAGTCGTACAGTGAAGCCCTGGCCCCCATCGCTGCCCAGCTGAAGGGAGAAGGTGGAGTCGTCCAGCCGGGGCAAGAAGTCCACGTGCAGGTGACCACCGAGAAGCCCGTGAGCCCCCTCCAGTTCGACGAGGAACTCTTCCAGTACTGGTACAAGTACCTGGACGACCAGGGGAACGAACGCACGGTGTGGATCGAGAACGCGGCCAGCCTGGCCCACAAGCTGGAGCTGACGGACAAGTACCACGTCGCCGGGGTGACCACCCAGCACCTCCTCTCGGGGGATGCGGACCCGGCCATCTGGGACGTGTTGCGCGCCTATCAGGCCTCCGAGGAGCTCGGCGTCTCCCCGACCGAGTACCTCGTCTCCTGGGTCGTGGTAGACGCGGAAGGGAATGTCCTGGCCCAGGGGGAAACGCCAGTGGGCACGCATCCCATCACCGTCACGGCCCCCATCTCGGGCCAGATCCGGGTCCAGGCGTCCCTGCGCCAGGGGCGTTATGTGGTCGGGGAAGCCCAGGAGATCGGGTTTACCGTGGCAACGCCCACCCCCACGGTGACCCCCATGCCCACGGCGACCCCTACCCCGCGCCCGACCCCGACACCCATGAGCGCGCTGGCCCGGGTCAACCGAACGATGAACATTCGTGAGGGGCCGAGCACGAACTACAAGATCCTGGGCCAGGCCAAAGCGGGGGAGACGTACACCATCATCGGCAAGAACAAAGCCGGCACGTGGTGGCAGGTCCGCCTGCCCGGCGGGAAGATCGGCTGGCTTTACGGCAAACTCATCCAGATCCTGGGACCCGTGGAAAACGTCCAGGTGGCCAAGAACATCCCGCCGGAGCCCAAGCCCAAACCCGACACCGTCGCCCGCGGTCGGCTTCCCGGCTTCTTCGACTACGGCGTCCAGGCCCACATGGATAGCCCGGCCATGACCGCGAAGGTCATGGACATGACCCTGGGGATGCACTTCCACTGGGTCAAGCAACAGATCGAATGGTTCCGCATGGAACCCAGTAAGGGCCAGATCGATTGGGGCATGATGGACATGATCGTGAACACGGGCGACCAGAAGGGCGTCAAGGTCATGTTCAGCATCGTGAAGGCCCCGCGCTGGGCCCGCCCGGGCAACACGGACTTCAGCGTCAACGGGCCGCCCCAGAATCCCCAGGATTACGCGGACTTCGTCGGAGCCGTGGCCAAGCGCTACTGCGGCCACAGCCTCAAGGCCATCGAGGTGTGGAACGAGCAGAACTTGTGGTACGAGTGGGGCCACGAGACCATCGATCCGGCCCGGTACATGCAGCTGCTGAAGGCCGCGTACATCGCCATCAAACGGGCTTGCCCCAGCATGATCGTCATCAGCGGCGCGCTGACGCCGACCGGCGCACCGGCCCCCTGGGCCATGGATGACTTCGCTTACCTGGAAGGGATGTACCGACACGGGCTCAAGCAGTACTCGGACGCCATCGGGGCCCACCCCAGCGGCTTCAACGTGCCGCCCGACGCGACGGGGTGCCATCCCAACGTGCAAACCTTCCGCGGCCCCTGTGAAAACCCCCATCACTCCTGGTCCTTCCGCCTGACGATGGAAGGGTACCGGCGGATCATGCTCAAGTACGGGGACGGGGCCAAACGTATCTGGCCCACCGAGTTCGGCTGGGCCACCAACCCGCACCCGGTGAAGGGGTACGAGTACGCGGCCGATAACACCCCGGACGAACAGGCCCAGTTCACCGTCCGTGCCTATCAGATGATGAAACAGTGGGGCTGGGTCGGTGTGGCCTTCCTCTGGAACTTGAACTTCCGGGTCGTTGCTCCCGGATCGGAGCAAGCCCAATGGGGCATCGTCGACCGCTTCTGGAATCCTTTGCCCGCCTATAATGCCCTTAAAGCCTGCCGCGAAAACGGCGGGTGCTGATGCAGGAGGGACGAGGGTATCGGGTGTGGGGCGGCCCTTACGCCCTGTATCCGATACCCTTCCCCTCACCCCCTATTTGAGGTGTGCCCAATGAGACGATTGACCTGGTTGTTGATAAGCGCGGTTCTGATTCTCGGCGTCCTGAACGGATGCGCCGGAGCGCCATCCCCAACGCCGACGCCGACGAAAACCCCCACCCCCCTCCACCGAATCCAGGCGACGCCTACACGCCTGGCCACGAAGCCCGTCCTCATCATCGCCACGGCCACCCCGGTGAAAGAGGTCTCCGTCCGGCCCGCGGCCGTCACCCC
>WGAA01000043.1 GCA_015489285.1 Anaerolineae bacterium
ATAAACGACTTTGCGTTGACCTACAAAGCGATGAACGGCGCGCCTGCTTGCGAGATAAGCGGCTTGAACTACACAGACACAGGCTGGGCCACCGGCTGGGCCGTGCAGAGGGGGGGAAGCAGACTTCCGAAGTCTCGCAGACTTCGGAAGTCTGGGTAGGGCGCTCTACCTAGGCCGCTTCCGGCGGCCTTCTCCCCGATGTAGCACGGGGTCTTTAGCCCCGTGCGTGCTGGCGCGAGGCAAGGTCGTCCCAGCAACGCCAACGTGGCCCCAAATTACGCATTACGCATCACGAATCACGCATCACGTCATCAAGCCGAGATGCGCCTGCAGTGCCGACATTCTCACCGGCGCCTGACGCATGACGAATGACGCATGACGCCCGCCATCCCCTTTTGAGAACTGCACCCTTCCCCCTCACGTATGGTAAAATTGACAGGGTTCGTGGGGACTTTTATAATTCCTCGCCTGGCATGCGCTGTAGGCGCAAAGGGGAAATGACCATGCAATTCAACGTCTCCGGATTGCTCAAAGGTCCCGTGGGTGATACACGGGAGTACGATTTCGAAGAGCGCGTGCTGGAGCACTTGACCGAGGATACAGAGCTCATCCGGCCGATTTCCGGCCACGTGCAGCTCATGCGCACTCAGAACGGTATTCTCGTCACGGGTACGGTGCACACACGCGCGGAAATGGTATGTAGTCGCTGTCTGGAACCTGCATACTACGATTTGGACATTCACATCGAGGAGGAGTACTACCCGACCGTCGAGGTGTACACGGGGGCTGCGCTGCCCTGGCGTGAGTTCACCGACGATGAGGCTCTTCTCATCGATGCGCAGCATATTCTGGACATCACCGAGGTCGTGCGGCAGGATCTCATCATCTCCCTGCCCATGAAACCTCTCTGTTCGGAGAATTGTAAGGGGTTGTGTCCGGTGTGTGGGGCGAATTTGAACGAAGGTCCTCACGAGTGTGAGGAAGAGGAGATCGATCCCCGCTGGGCCGCTCTCGTAGGATTCAAGGTCGCGGAATCCCCGTAAGGGGAATATCGGGAAATTCGAGGAGATGAAGCGATGACACCTTTGCCGAAGAGAAAAGTATCCAAAGGACGCAGGAATCGCCGACGGGCCCACCACGGCCTGGGGCCTGTCCACCTGGTGGAGTGCCCGCGCTGCCACCGCAAGCGCCGCCCTCACACGGTGTGCCCGCATTGCGGCTACTACAAGGGCGAGGAAGTCCTCGTCATCGAGGAAGAGGAATAACTCCTTTCCCGCGACCCGCGGGACAGGCGGTGAGGGTAGGACAGTAGCGATGAAGGCTTCCGAGGTCACTTCGACCTCGGAAGCCTTCGGGTAAGCATTTTCCCCCGTTTTCCCACATCAACCGGAGCGAGGTGCGGTCATGGGTGAGGTGGCGTGGTTGTTCCCCGGCCAGGGGTCCCAGTTCGTCGGCATGGGGCAGGATCTGGTTGAGGCCTTTCCCGAGGCCCGCGAGGTTTTTCATCGGGCGGATAAGATTTTGGGCTTTCCCCTTTCACACCTTATGTTCGAAGGGCCCGAGGAGGAGCTCACGGATACGGTGAACGCCCAGCCCGCTATTTTCGTGCACAGTGCGGCCGTGTTGGCCGTCCTTCGTTCCCGCAAGCCCACGTGGCATCCCCGCTTTGTTGCCGGCCATTCCCTGGGAGAGTACAGCGCCCTCTACGCGGCCGGCGTCTTCTCCTTCGAGGACGCGCTGCGTCTGGTGCGGGAGCGCGGTCGTCTGATGAAGTTGGCCGGGGAACGTCAACCCGGTGGGATGGCTGCGGTGTTGGGCCTGGACATGGAGACGGTGGAGGACATATGCGCCCGCGCGGAAGCCGAAGTCGGTCTTCCCGTGCGGGTGGCCAACGACAATTGTCCCGGACAGGTGGTCATATCCGGGGCCGTACCCGCGCTGGAACGGGCAATGAGCTTGGCCCAGGAAGCCAAAGCGCGTAAAGTGGTCCGCCTGGCCGTCAGCATCGCCGCCCATTCTCCCCTCATGGCCGTTGTCAGCGACGAATTCGCGGCTCAGGTGCGTGCGACTCCTATGCAGCCCCCCCGTCTCCCTGTGGTCATGAACGCGAGCGCACGCCCCGCGGAAACGGTGGCGGAGATCCGGGACCTCCTCATCGCCCAACTGACATCGCCCGTGCGCTGGACGGAGAGCGTGCGTTACATGTTGGAGCAGGAGGTGGATACGTTCTACGAGCTGGGCCCGAAGGATGTGCTCATCGGGTTGGTCAAACGCATCGACAGGAAGACGAAACGCCGGGCTCTGGGGACGGCGGAAGCCCTGGAAGCAGCCCTGGGGACAGACTGAGGAGGAGGCACGTATGCGAGGCTTGAAAGACAAAGTCGCGGTTGTGACGGGCGCATCGCGGGGCATCGGCCGGGGCATTGCCCTTCGGCTGGCCCAGGAAGGGTGCAAGGTCGTAGTCAACTACAACCGGAGCGCGGAGGCGGCTCAATCCGTTGTGGACACCATCCGAGAGCAAGGTGGGGAAGCCATCGCCATTCAGGCCGATGTGTCCGATTACCAGCAAGCGCAGCGGCTCATCAAGGAGACCCTCAAAGCCTTCGGTCGGGTGGACATCCTGGTGAACAACGCGGGGACGACCCGGGACCAGTTGCTCCTGATGATGAAGGAAGCCGATTGGGACCTGGTCATCAACACGAACCTGAAATCCTGCTTCAACGTCACGAAGGCGGCCCTGCGGTCCATGATGAAGCAGCGGTATGGGCGCATCATCAACATCACATCTGTCGTCGGCCTGGCCGGGCAGGCGGGGCAGAGCAATTACGCGGCCTCGAAGGCAGGTATCATCGGCTTCACCAAGAGCTTGGCCAAGGAAATCGGGTCCCGCAACATCACCGTGAACGCGGTCGCTCCGGGGTACATCCCCACAGACCTGACCAACGTCCTGCCCGATGAGATGGTCAAGGAAATGATCGCGTTGACGCCCCTGGGGCGGGCGGGGACGGTGGAGGATGTGGCTGCGGCCGTGGCCTTCCTCGCGTCCGACGACGCCTCTTTCATCACCGGCCACGTCCTCACCGTCGACGGTGGCCTGGTCATGCAATGAGGGCGGTCGGGATGAGCGACGTGAGGGAGGAAATGAGCGAGCAGACGACGGGGCGCATCACCGTCGATCCGGACGTCCTGTTGACCATCGTCCGTTTTACCGCGCTGCAAGAGCCGGGGGTGGCGCGACTCTCCTCGCGGCGTCCTCGCCTGGGGAAGCACGCGTGGCACGGCAAACGCGCGCGCACGCGAGGATTGGCCATTCACGTGGCCGAAGGGCGGGTCTCCGTGGAGATCCACGTCGTCGCCGACGGCACGGTCAACGCGCACGTCCTGGGAGAACGCCTGCAAGAACACATCGCCGATGCGTTGAACGAAATGGTCGGTATGCCGGTGGACCGGGTGAAGGTCGTCATCGATGACGTAGAACGTCGGCAACGAAGCGCGCGATCATGAAACCTCGACAACGAGCCCGTTATCTAGCCCTGCAGGCCCTTTTCGAAATCGACAGCGTTGGCCACGACCCCGAAGAGGTCGTCCGGCGTCGGCTCATGGCCGATCCCCTCCCACCTCCGGCAACGGAGCTCATGCGTTCCCTGGTTTTTGGGGTGCTGCGCGACCGGGAACGGTTGGACGAACTGATTGCCCGCTTTGCCCCTGAGTGGCCGGTGGAACAGCTCCCCATTGTGGACCGGAACATCCTGCGCATGGCCCTCTGGGAGCTCACCGACCCGGAAAGCGATACCCCCGTGCGTGTGGCCATCAACGAGGCGGTGGAGCTGGCCAAACTGTTCGGCTCGGAAAGCAGCCCTCGATTTGTCAACGGCGTACTGGGCATGGCCGTGCGCACTTTGGGGCTTGTGGACGAGGATAAGAAGAGACCCCGCCGACGCAATAAAGTCAGGCTTCCGAAGTCTTCGAAGACTTCGGAAGCCTGATGTACCTCCGGGCAGGACCATGCGCCGACTTATGATCCCCCTAATGTCGCATCTCACGCCGCGGCTTTATTTCCATCGCGTATTCGGTGTTGGCGCCAATCCACGTTGGCGTTCTTGAGGATCTTGCGCAGCGTTTCGTGGCTGATGTGGTCGACGATACCCTGGTCGATAAGGTACTTGCGCAAGTTGTGCAACGTCCAAGAAGAGAAGAGGAGACCGAGTTGGCGGGGAGAGGTCTGGGCGATCTCCAGGATCTTCTGTCGGGTCATGCCGCGGAATCGGGAGGGAGGACCGGGTTTGGATTTGCGGGTACGAAGGCCGTTGACCCCTTGCGTGTTGAAGCGATGAATCCACTTCCGCACTTTGTCGGGACCCAGGCCCACGATAAGCGCGATCTCAGGAACGCGATAGCGCTCCTCCGCGGAAAGGAGGATGACCTTAGCACGAGTGCGCATTACCACATCGTGACTCTCTGCCATGCGGACGAGTTCTCGGCGTTCGTCGGGCAACAACGGTCGAGCGTAGATTAACTTGGGCATTGTCTACTCCTCCTTGCACGTCATCGCCACGGCCTCCCATTCAGTATACCATTTTCAAGACTTCCGGGCTATAGTACGGTAGGCCTAACGTTTGACCCTCCTAAAGGGGATTCCGTCGGATTCACGTGTCCGTTCCCCCGTGTTTCTAGCCAAATTGTCATGAATTTGTCAGCATCAAAGTATTGAAACCCCCCGTCCCCTCTGTTAGAATGGATCCCGAAATCGTAAAAGCCTGGCGGTGTCAGTAAATGTATTCCCCCCGTAGGAGGACAGATGATGAGACGTACAAGGAGTTCTTTCTGGCGACCCTTTTTGATTCTGGTATTCATTACGGCTCTGGTAGCCGGCTTTTCTGCTACCTGGGTATACGCCGGTAACACCGACACACCGTTACAAGAAGCCCTTCACTACGGTCAATGTTCCGACACAGCCCCGTACCAGGTGGCCGTGGCCGGTGTTGGCATGTCCGGCAAGACGAGTGGGACGATTTCCCTCTCCTTGCCCTCGACGGCCACCGTGGTCAACGCCACCCTTTACTGGACGGGCCGCGATCCCTTTGACGGCGGCGATCCCACCGTCCGTTTCCAGGGGAACACGTTGAC
>WGAA01000044.1 GCA_015489285.1 Anaerolineae bacterium
CGGCAGTGGAGAACATCCGGCTGGTGGAGAGCCTGCAAGCCCGGGTTGAGGAAGTGAAGCAACTCTACGCCCAGTTGGCTCAAGCTCGGGAGGAAGAGCGCAAGTACCTGGCACGCGAGTTGCATGATGCCGTGCTACAAGATTTGATCAATGCTTATGTGACCCTGGACCAAGTTCGGACAACTCTTGACGATGAAACGAAAGAGCAACTTGCCAGGTCGCATGAGCAGCTGTTGCACACCATCCGCACACTGCGGCGCCTGTGCACAGAATTGCGCCCTCCGGCACTGGACATCACGGACTTTCGATCGGCCATCGAGGGCCTGGTGGATGATGTCCGGCGGGAAAGTGGCCTGCACATCGTGCTCTCCTTCCCGGAAGGGGGGTATCAGGCGTTCGACGGGCTCTCGGATGAGATAAGTATCACTTTGTTCCGGGCATTGCAAGAAACATTGACCAACGTGCGACGCCATGCCCAGGCAAAGCATGTCCATGTGGCCGTGCGCAAGGACACGCGATGGGTGGAACTGCTCGTCGAGGATGACGGTCGCGGTTTTCTCGTGCCCTCCCGGTTGACCTTATTTGTGCGGGAACAGCATTACGGTTTGGCCGGAATAGCGGAGCGGGTTCAGGCCGTAGGTGGCAGGTTAGAGGTCACATCCGCGCCGGGGGAAGGCACGCAAGTGCGAATAAGAATACCGCTGGATAAGGCCATTACACATCCACGAGCCCCTGTTCGATAGCCACACGCACGGCTTCCACGCGCGAGCGGACGCCCAGTTTGCCCAGGATATTGCCCACGTGGAATTTCACTGTACGTTCAGTGACGTAGAGCTTCTCTGCAATGGCGCGGTTGCTGAGCCCTTGGGTCATGAGTAAGAGCACTTCCCGTTCGCGAAGGGTCAGGGCGTCAGGGTGGGGGCCCTTCTCGTCCGTGTCATGGTGCCAGGTATCGCGCATGGCCGCAGCAATCCGGCTGCTCAGGGGGAGCCCTCCTCGCATGACATCTCGCACCGCGTCCACTACCCGTGTAAGCATTTCCTCCTTCAATACGTACCCGTCCACCCCCGCGGTGAACAGCCCGCGCACCAACGCGGTGTCTTCATAGGCCGAGAACACAATCACTTTGACCGTGGGGTATTGGGATTTGATTTGCCGGACCAGGTCACTGGCACGCACTTGCGGCATGACCGCATCCAGAATCACCACATGAGGATGGACCTGTCGGATCAAAGCAAGAACGTCACTCCCTTCACCGGTCTCGCCCACCACATCGATATCTTGCGCACGGGCCAATTGCATGACCAACCCACTTCGTACCACAGGATGGTCATCGGCGATGAGGACACGAATGACGCTCATGCTTTTCCTCCGGGGCAACATCAATGCGACAGGGTAGCCTTTTCACCTCATTATACACAGGTGATTACGGAAAGCCGGTCCACTGATAAAACTTGAGGATACAACATTATTATAGCCACACTTCCCAGCTCGGAACAAATTATGAGAGCGTTTAGAAGCTCAGACATGGACCAACCTTATAGCACGTCGTCGGCAAAGACGATGGCGACACGCAGTTGATAGAGCTATGCCGTGAGGAGAAGGAGGACGCGTCCGATAGGGGAATCGTGGACGTTCTTGGAGGGGTTGAATTCTCGTCACTGAAGGTTTCGGAACGCTCTTGGATCTCTGAAAAGCCCTGCCTGTGACGTGGCCTACGATCTTTAGAACGTTTGGCATGGCGAGATTCCGTTCGGACTTCCGAAGTTTTCGAAAACTTCGGAAGTCCGAACGAAGGGCCTCACACATCATAGTAAAGCAGGTACTCCATGGGGTGAGGGCGCAGGCGGACGGCATCGACCTCGTTGGCCCGCTTGTACTCGATCCACGTCTCGATGACGTCGGGCGTGAACACATCCCCCTTGAGGAGGAAATCGTGGTCCGCCGCCAGCGCGTCCAGGGCCTCGCTCAGGGAGCCGGGGACCTGCTTGATGAGCGCGGCCTCCTCCGGCGGCAGATCGTACAGGTCCTTGTCCATCGGCTCCCCGGGATCGATCTGGTTCTGCACCCCGTCCAGCCCGGCCATGAGCATAGCGGCAAAGGCCAGGTACGGGTTGGCGCTGGGGTCCGGCGGGCGGAACTCGACCCGTTTCGCCTTGGGACTGGCGGAGTAGACGGGGATGCGCACCGCGGCCGAACGGTTGCGCTGGGAGTAGGCCAGGTTGACGGGCGCCTCGAAGCCCGGCACCAGGCGCCGGTAAGAGTTCGTCGTCGGCGCGGCAAAGGCCAGGATCGCGGGCGCGTGTTTCAGCAACCCCCCGATGTAGTACCGGGCCGTCTCCGACAGTTGGGCGTACCCGGCCTCGTCGAAGAACACGTTGACGTTCCCCTTCCACAGACTCTGGTGCGTGTGCATGCCGCTGCCGTTGTCGCCGTACATGGGTTTGGGCATGAAGGTGGCCGTCAACCCGTGCTGGCGGGCCACATTCTTCACGATGTACTTGTAGACCATCATGTTGTCCGCGGTCTTCACCAGGGTGGAGAAGCGGATGTCAATCTCCCCCTGTCCGGCCGACGCGACCTCGTGGTGGTGGACCTCCACGTGGACGCCCGCGGCCTCCAGCGCCAGGACAATCCGGCTGCGCACGTCCTGAAGTCGATCCGTGGGGGGCACGGGGAAATACCCCCGCTTCGCCGGGATCTGACCGCCGAAATTGGGGTTCAACTCCCGCCCGCTGTTCCACCACCCCTCCTCGCTGTCCACCGCGTAAAAGGACCGGTGGGGTTCCACCTCGTAACGGACGTCGTTGAAGAGGAAGAACTCGGCCTCGGGGCCCCAGTAACTCACATCGGCAATGCCCGTCTGGCGCAGGTACGCCTCGGCCTTGCGCGCGATGTATCGGGGGTCCCGGGTGTACGGTTGTCGGGTGATGGGATCGTAAATCTCCCCGATGAGAACCAGGGTGGGGACGTCGAGGAAGGGATCGATGAAAGCACTGTCCGGGTCGGGCAACAAAATCATGTCCGACTCCTCGATGGACTGAAAGCCCCGGATGGAAGAGCCGTCGAACCCGGCCCCTTCCTCGAACAATTCCTCGCTGAGCTCCCGTGCGGGCAGACTGAAGTGCTGCCACGTGCCGAACAAATCGGTGAAGCGCAAGTCCACCATCTTTACCCCGGCCTCATTCGCCATCTGGATCACATCGGCTGCTGTACGCGTCATGGGATGATACCTCCTCTTGCGTGATTTGTTTCGTCCACGCCCCATTGTATGGCCCCGATGGGGAAGCGTCTATGGCCCATTTGGATCATTTCGCGGCCCCACCCGCTCTGACGAAATTGATACATTTCGCTAGTCCTATTCTGACGGGAAGCACGTATATATGGGCAGTAGGGAGGGAGGATCTCCGTTCACCACATCATGAACGGCAAGGAGGATAGAGATGAAACGTGGATATCTCATATTGACCGTACTTTTGCTTTTCGCCCTTGTACTTACCGCCTGTAACGTCCCGAACCTTGCTTCCCTCAACGCCACGCACAAGGCCCCTCAAGAGGCAACGCATCCGTCTCCCACGGCACCTCCTCGTGTGGAAACCACTTCCCCATCCGTCTCACCCGGTGCCGTCGCCGCCCTGGAAGGCACCCTATCCCGCATCTACGAGGAGGTCAACCCCTCGGTCGTGAACATCAAGGTCACGCGCATCATCCAGGAAACGCCCTTCAGCACCACCCCAACCTACCAGCGGGCCAGCGGCTCGGGCATGGTATGGGACAAGGAAGGGCACATTGTGACGAACAACCACGTGGTGGAAGGCGCGAAGTACATCCACGTCTTCTTCGCGGACGGCACAGAGGCCGATGCCACCCTGGTGGGCACGGACCCGGACAGCGATCTGGCCGTCATCAAGGTGGATGTGGACAAGGCGTTGCTCCACCCCGTCACCGTGGGGGATTCGACCCGGGTGAAGGTGGGGCAGCTTGCTATTGCCATCGGGAACCCCTTTGCCCTGACGGGCACCATGACCGTGGGCATCATCAGCGCGCTGGGACGGGTGTTGCCCACCGAAGAGATGGTGATCGGCGGCGGCCGCTACGTCATCCCCGACATCATTCAGACGGATGCCCCCATCAACCCCGGAAACTCGGGAGGGCCCCTGCTGAACAGCAAAGGGGAAGTCATCGGGGTCACGACGGCCATCGCCTCCCCCGTGCGCGCGTCCGCGGGCATCGGCTTTGCCGTGCCCTCCATCATCGTGAAGAAGGTGGTGCCCCAGCTCATCGAGAAGGGGTATTACGAACATCCCTGGCTGGGCGTGAGCATCGAAACCTTGACCCCTCGAGTGGCCAAGATCATGGGGCTGCCCGAGACGCAGCGGGGCGCGCTCATCGTCAACGTCTTGCCCGATAGCCCCGCGGACAAGGCCGGACTCCGCGGCAGCGACCGCCAGGTCACCCTGGAAATCGACGGCCGGGAAGTGAAGGTCCAGGTGGGCGGTGACGTCATCGTCGCCATTGACGGGCATCCGGTGCGCTCGAGCGACGAGTTGCTCACCTACCTGGCCCGCTACACCCACGCCGGCCAGAAAGTCACCCTGACCATCCTCCGGCAGGGAAAGAAGATGGACGTGGAGGTCACCCTGGGCGTCCGTCCGACCCAGAAAGGGCGGGAGAAGACGGCCGAAGGGGAGGCCTCCGGCCGCCATCAGGCCTGGTTGGGCATCCTGGGGGTGGATGTGACCCCCAAGCTGGCGGAGATCCTGGGTCTGCCCGAGGACCAGCGCGGGGTCCTCATCGAGAGCGTCGTCCAGGGGAGCCCGGCGGACAAGGCCGGTCTGCGCGGGAGTTACAAACCGGTGATGGTCGGTGACCAGGAGGTTCTCATCGGTGGGGACATTATCGTCGCCTTCGACGGGCAGCCCGTCACCTCCCTCAGGGACCTGTTGGGGTACTTGCGTCAACATAAGCCCGGAGACAGGGTCACGTTGACGATTTTGCGAGATGGGGAGAAAATGGATGTGACGGTTACCCTGGGTAAACGCCCTAAGAGGTAAGACCCTGTCGGGATCCGGCGCCCGGCGCGCCGGGTCCCCTCCATCCATCACAAGGAGACAACTCATGCGCATCATATCCTACGGCGCCGCGGAGGAGGTGACCGGCTCCTGTCACCTCATCGAGTCACAGGGATTTCGCATCCTCGTCGATTGTGGCATGTTCCAGGGCTCTCGCGAGCTGGAGGCCCGCAACCACGAACGGTTCCCCTTCAAGCCCAACGACATCGACGTCGTCGTCCTCACCCACGGACACCTGGACCACTGCGGACGTCTCCCCGCGCTGGTGAAGATGGGGTACCGCGGGGGGATCGTCACGACGGCCGCAACCCGGGAGGTGACCCGGCTCATCCTCCTGGACGCGGCCAAAGTCCAGTACGAGGAGTACATGACCCGTCGCCGCAAGGCCCGCCGCCGTGGGGAGCAGGTCCCCGAACCCCTTTTCGACGAGGACGATGTGCTGGTGACGATGGACCAGGTCGACGGCCGCGCCCGCAACGGGGAACGGGTCCAGCTCCACCCACGCATCACCGTGACCTTCCGCACGGCCGGGCACGTCCTGGGCTCCTCCTTTCTGGAATTCTCCATCCGGGAGGGAAAGCGCACCTGGCGGGTCACCTTCAGCGGCGATCTGGGAAACCGAGCCCGTCACGTGGTCCCCGACCCGGAGCGACCGGAACCCAGCGACTGGGTGGTCATGGAATCCACCTACGGGGATCGGCGACACCGCAGCTTTCAGTCCTCCATCGACGAATTGGCCGACGCCATCAACGACACCTTCCAACGGGGAGGGAACGTCGTCATCCCCTCCTTTGCCCTGGAACGGGCCCAGGACATCCTCTTCTACCTGCGGGATCTCCGCCGCAAGAAGCGCATCCCCACCGGTCCCGTGTTCCTCGACAGCCCCCTGGCCATTCGCCTGACGAACGTGTACCGCCGTCATCCCGAGGAGCTGGATCCCCTGTTGCAGTCCATGTTCCACAAGGGGGAGGATCCCTTTTTCTTCCCCGGTCTGTACATGACGCCCACGGCCGAGGAGTCCAAGGCGATCAACGCGATTCGCGGGGGGGCCATCATCATCGCGGGGAGCGGCATGTGTACGGGCGGCCGGGTGCTCCACCACTTGCGCCACAATCTGTGGCGGGAGGAGAGCAGTGTGGTGCTGGTGGGTTTTCAGGCCCGCGGCACGTTGGGGCGCGCCCTCGTCGACGGGGCGTCGAAGGTGCACATCTACGGCGAGGAGATAGCCGTTCGCGCCCGCATCCACACCATCAACGGCTTCAGCGCCCACGCGGATCAGGCCGAGCTGCTGGACTGGGTCCGGGGCACGGAGGATGCCCAGGTCCTCCTCGTCCACGGGGAGGACAAAGCGCTGAACACGTTACGC
>WGAA01000045.1 GCA_015489285.1 Anaerolineae bacterium
CTGGTGGAGCGCACGGAGTCGGGCGAGGACAACATCATGGGCATCCTGGAACTGGCCGAGAAGTTCGAGTACGACAAGGAACGGGAGGCCCAACTCGTCTACCGCACCACCGAGGACAAGCACCCCGGTGTGGCTCGTGTGTACCGCCAGGGAGATGTGTACCTGGCGGGGGACATCTGGCTCCTCAACCGACCCAGCAAGATCGAGTTCCCCGAATTCCGCCACGACCCCGCCCAGACCCGCCGCATGTTCGCGGAGCGGGGATGGCGGCGGGTGGTCGCGTTCCAGACGCGCAACCCCATTCACCGCGCACACGAGTACATCCAGAAGGTCGCCCTGGAAATCGTGGACGGCCTCTTCCTGCACCCGCTGGTCGGGGAGACGAAGAAGGACGACATCCCCGCGGACGTGCGCATGCGCAGTTATCAGGCTATCCTGCGGGACTACTACCCACCTGACCGAGTGCTCCTGGGCGTGTTCCCCGCGGCCATGCGCTACGCGGGCCCACGTGAGGCCGTCTTCCACGCCATCTGCCGTCAGAACTACGGCTGCACCCACTTCATCGTGGGTCGGGACCACGCGGGCGTGGGCAATTACTACGGCACCTACGACGCCCATTACATCTTCAACGAATTCCTGCCTCACGAACTGGCCATCACGCCCCTCTTCTTCGAGCACGCGTTCTACTGCACCAAGTGCAAGGCCGTCACCACCCGCAAGACGTGCCCGCACGACGAGAAGTACCACATCTACCTGAGCGGCACCCAGGTGCGGCGCATGTTGGAGCAGGGCATCCCCTTGCCCGAGGAATTCACCCGCCCTGAGGTGAGCCGCATCCTCATGGAGGCCGTGCAGCAGCGCAAAGCCGCGGAAACCGCGGGAAAATAAGCGAGCCCTCCGCGGGGGAGCACCCCGCGGGAGGGCCTCGCCCCACCCGTCGCCGTCTCCTGGTCGTCGGACTGGACTGCGCAGACCCGCGGCTGGTGTTCGACCGCTGGCGGGAGGATCTGCCCACGTTCAGCCGGTTGATGCGGGAGGGTATGTACGGCCCCCTGCGCTCCTGCGAGCCGCCCATCACCGTGCCCGCGTGGTCGGTCATGCTGTCGGGGCGGGACCCCGGGGAACTGGGCATCTACGGCTTCCGCAACCGCGCGGACTACTCCTACGAGCGCATGCGTATCGCCACAGCCCTGGACGTTCCCCACCCGCGGGCGTGGGACCTCCTGGGCGAACAGGGGTTACGCTCGGTGGTCGTGGGGGTGCCCCAAACGTACCCGGTGAAGCCCATCAACGGCTGGCTCGTCTCCTCTTTCCTCACCCCGCCGGGCGCGCGGCAGTGGACCTATCCCGCCTCCCTGGCCAGGGAAATCTCGCAGGTGCTGGGCGGTGAGCCCTACGAGTTCGACGTGGCGGACTTCCGCACCGAGGACAAGGACCGCCTGCTGGAGAGCATCTACCGCATGACCGAAAAGCGGTTTCGGGTGCTCCACCACCTGCTGGGCAAGCCGTGGGATTTCTCCATGTTCGTGGAAATCGGGGTGGACCGCATCCACCACGGCCTGTGGAAGTACATGGACCCGACGCACCCCAAGCACATGCCCGGCAATCCGTATCAGAACGCAATTCACGACTACTACGTCTACCTGGACCGGGAGATCGGCCGCCTGCTGGACCGCCTGGACGGGCAAACCCGGGTGCTGGTAGTCAGCGACCACGGCGCCCAGCCCATGATGGGCGGCTTTGCCATCAACGAGTGGCTCATTCGCGAGGGCTACCTGGTGCTGAAGGAGTACCCGGACCGCCTCACGCCCTTCATCAAGGCCGAAGTGGATTGGTCCCGAACCGTGGCCTGGGGTTCAGGGGGGTACTACGCGCGGGTGCACCTGAACGTGCGGGGGCGAGAACCCCAGGCCAGGGCATTGTGGACCCCGCGGACTACGAGCGGGTGCGGGATGAGTTGAAGGCCAAGTTGGAAGTGACCGTGGACCATCGGGGGCAGCCCCTGGGGACGGTGGTGCGCAAGCCCCAGGAGATTTACCGGGAAGTGCGCAACATCCCGCCCGACCTCATCGTGTACCTGGGGAACCTGGCCTGGCGTTCGGTGGGCAGCGTGGGACTGGGCCGGGTGCACACCTTCGAGAACGACACGGGCCCCGACGACGCCAACCACGATTGGGACGGCATCTTCATCGCCTGGGATCCCCGGGAGCGCTGGGGCGGCCGCAGGGTGCAGGACCTGGAAATCCGGGATGTGCTGGGGGAGATCCTCGCCTACCTCATGCCGCCCTGATCGCGGCCCAGTAGACGTCCATGATGGGCACGTGATGAGCTTCGGCCAGAGCCCGACAGTCCTCGAACTCGGGAACGGCCCGGGTCGTACCATCGGGCAGGTGAGCAACCTTCACCCGCACCTCTCCCCAGGGAGTCGTCACCCGACGACTTTCCCGGGGGAGACACCACCGTGTCACCTCCATTTCACGCACCCCCAATGTCGTCGTCTCCCGGACCAACACCTGACGTACCGCGGCCGCGTGCTCGCGGGATGCCAGGGCCGTAATCAGAACGCCGGGGCGTCCCTTCTTCATCTGAACGGGCGTGAACCACACATCCAGGGCCCCGGCGGCGAACAACGCGTCGAAGAGGGGACCAAACCACTCGCCCGGCATATCATCCACGTTGGTGGAGAGGACGACCAAAGGCCGCACCTCCCACCCCTCCTCCCGGTCCGACAGGGGGTGGCCTAACCACAGGCGTAACACGTTGGGAAGGGGCAAATCCATGCTCCCCGCGCCGTAGCCGATTCGGGAAAGGCGCATGGGGGGCAAGGGGCCGAAGGACTGGGCCAGGGTGGCGACCAGCGCGGCTCCCGTCGGGGTCACCGTTTCCGCGCGGATATCCAACCCGCGGACGGGAGCCCCCTCCAGCAGGACGCTCGTTGCCGGTGCAGGGACGGGCAGGATACCGTGGGCCGTTTTCACCTCCCCATGGGTCACGGGAATGGGGGACGCGACGACCCGTTGGACCCCCAGCGCGTGCAGTCCGGCGACGGCCCCCACAATGTCCACCACCGCGTCCAGCGCGCCGACCTCGTGGAAGTGGACCTCTTCGGGGGGCATCCCGTGAACACGGGCTTCTGCCTCGGCCAGCCTCCGGAACACGCGAGAGGCTAAGGCCTTCACCTCCTCGGGCAAGGTAGCCGACCGTATCAACGCCAGAACGTCCTCGAGGGTGCGGTGCTCGTGTTCATGGGCTTCATGGGCGTGTTCGTGCTCATGGTGTTCGTGGTGGGAAGGGACATGCCGCAGGTGCGCGTGGGGGCGATCCGGCTCGCCATAGGTGATGACCGTCACCTTCGTCGCGGCCAGAGGGCCCTTTTGCACCCGTTCCACCTGCAACGCGACCTGATCGGAAAGCCCTAGCCCCTGGATGACCCCTTCCAGCTCGGCCACAGGGAGGCCGGCATCGACCAGGGCTCCCAGAATCATGTCCCCGCTTATCCCCACGAACACGTCGAAATACGCTATCATGGCTTCCTCCTCTTACAATCGCGCCATGCGATGGATGGCCAGGGCCGCGCCAAACCCGTTGTCGATGTTGACCACCGTAATCCCCCCCGCACAGCTGTTCAACATGGCCAGCAGAGGGGCGAACCCGCCCAGGTGCGCGCCGTACCCCACACTGGTGGGCACGGCAACAATGGGCATGGGCACCAGTCCTCCCACGACCGAGGGTAAAGCCCCCTCCATTCCCGCCACCACGATGAGGGCATCCGCGTCCCGGAGCGTCTCCAGTCGGTCCAACAAGCGATGGACGCCGGCCACGCCCACATCGTACACGCGGGTCACCCGATGCCCCAGGAATTGGGCAACGTGAGCGGCCTCCTCGGCCACGGGCACATCGGATGTGCCCCCCGTGAGGAGGACCACGTGGAGGGAGCGATATCCCTGCGGGGAGAGGGGTCCCCCCACCCAGGCAACACGGGAGACCGGGTCATATTGGAGCTCGGGCACCCGCTCCCGCAGGAGGGGAAGCATGGCCGGAGGGACGCGGGTCGCCAGGGCCGCGCCCTGACGTTCCACCTGGCGTGTGAGGATGGCTGCCACCTCCTCCGCGGGCTTTCCCTCCGCGTAGACGAACTCGGGGAACCCCTGACGCAGGAGACGGTGGTGATCCACGAGGGATAGATCGCTCACCCTCTCGAAGGGAAGGTGCCGCAAGGCGTCCAGCACCTCCTCAATCCCCACCTCCCCCCGTTGCAAGGCCCGAAGCCATTCCCGCAACCGGTCCGCGTCCATCACACCGCCTCCCGCACCTGAGTGGACAGGACTTCGTTGCTGCTGCCGCTGCGGAACCCCATCAGGTCCAACGTCACATACGTGTATCCCGCGGCCCTGACCGCGCGAACGATCTCCTCGCGCAGGGCGAGGACGCGGGGGAACTCCTCCGTCGGCACCTCGATGCGGGCCACGTGCTCGTGATGGCGGACCCGCAACTGGCGAAAGCCCAGCGCGTGCAAGGCGTCCTCTGCCCGTTCCACCCGGCGCAACACCTCCCGGGTAATCGGGGTTCCGTAGGGCACACGGGAGCTCAGGCACGCGGCCGCAGGTTTATCCCAATTGGGGAGTCCCAGGAAACGGGCCAACGCTCGCACGTCGGTCTTCGTCAACCCCGCCTCCCAGAGAGGGCTCCGGATCTCCAACTCGCGGGCCGCGCGCCGCCCCGGGCGAAAATCCCCCACATCATCCGCGTTGGCCCCATCGAGGATGTAGGGAATGCCCTCCTCCCGGGCCACC
>WGAA01000046.1 GCA_015489285.1 Anaerolineae bacterium
AAGAGGAGGGGAAGGCGTCCGCCTCGGCGGCCCAGGCAGCGCCCCCGTAACCCAATATTCCACGATGTGTTGGCGGTTCCTTCCGCTGTTAAGGTGCCTGAAAGTCTCCACGATGTCTTGGCGTATGACAGTTAATCGTTGTCTTTCCACGCCGGCTGATTACTCGTTACTCGTGACTCGTTAAAGGTACCACACGTGAGGCGGGGTTTGTCAAGATCGCGCGAATGACGGCCTTCACTTTCTTCTCTTCCGAATGCTGGGCAGGAGATAAGGGGTTGACCTGGATTTCCGACGTTTCCGTGACTTCGGAAGTCTGGACAGATCGGCGGGAGATCCTGTAAAATGTCCCCAAGGAGGGGATCATGGAAATCCAATGGGAATCTGTCATCACCTGCCCCCGGTGCGGCCATCGTGAGAGGGAGCGCATGCCCGAAAGTGCGTGCCAGTACTTCTATCGGTGCAAGCACTGTGGCGCCGTTCTCAAACCCAAAGAGGGGGATTGTTGCGTTTTCTGCTCTTATGGGTCCGTGCCCTGCCCTGCGGTACAGGCCGGGAAGTGAACGTCGCTTGACCGTCTGGAATCCTCGGCCTTCTTGACCGTCGGTCGCAGGCTGGGCCTGCAATGCTCCTGGGTGGGGGTCGTTTCCGACCGTCTGGTGGAGAGCGAACACGAGGGGAACATCCACATGGAGCACGTGGCCGACCGGTTGCTCCTGCTAAGCGACCTCCTTCTCGACCTGGTGGACGAGCTTTGAGGTTTCCGGGTGGGTGGATGTAGCCCCCCCACCCGGAAACGTGAGGACTCACTTCTTCCCCTGGTCTTCCCCTTGTATCTGCTTCAGGGCATCATCCACCTGGGCCATGACCTTACGCCATTGGTCCATGGTCAGGAAACCGGGGATCCGGCCCAGGGAGCGATTTCCCACGATGACGATGAAGGTGGGGGTAGAGCGCACATTCGCCCGGATCATCGTCTGGCTATCCCGCTGGACCTTTTCCCGCATCTCGTGTTTTTCCAGACAGGTGGAAAAGGCCTTCGTGTCCAGGCCCAGCTCGTCCGCGTACTTCACCAGCGTCTGGGTCAGCGTGTCCCCGCTCTGTTTCGACCACTCGTCCACGTGGGCAAAGAGGGTGTCGATGTAATCGAAGAACCGCTGTTGGTTGCCGGCACACTCCGCGGCCTCTGCCGGGAGAAGGGACTTGGGGCCACGGCCCAGAAGGTGCTTGTACACCACCCGCACTTTGCCCGTGTCCACGAATTCCTTCTTGAAATCGGGCCACACCTCCAGGTGATGTTTCTTGCAGTAAGGGCACAGGGGGTCGGAGATCTCCAGGAGGACGACGGGCGCGGTTCCGCTCCCGATGTACGCGTCCCCCATGTACGTGCGGCCCGGGGTCTCCGGGTTCGGTTCGAAGGGATGCAGGTCCCCGTAGGAAGGGGTTGGGGTGGGCGTGGGGCGTTCACCCTTCAACGCCTTCTCGATGACGCCCTGGAAGGTACCGAACGATTCGGCGCCGGTGATGGTCCACCCGTTGACGAAGAAGGTGGGGGTGCCCCGGACCCCCTTCGCCTGTCCGGCCTGGATGTCCTTCTCGACGGTGTCGGAGAAGGGCTGCGCCTTCAGACAGCGGGCGAACGCGTCCTCGTCCAGCCCGAGTTTTTGCGCGAACTCGCGAAAGGTCTTCTCCGCATCCCCCTTGCCCGACCAGTCCGATTGGCGCTCGAAGAGCATGTCGTGCATGGGCCAGAACTTCCCCTGGACGCCCGCGCAGAGGGCCGCTTGCGCGGCCAGATCGGCTTGCGGGTGGAGATTTCTCAGGGGGAACTGGTGGAAGAGGATCCGCACTTTGCCCGACTTGAGGTACTTCTCCACGATCTGGGGTTCCGTGTCCTCCGCGTAACGACGACAGAAGGGGCATTGGAAGTCGGAGTATTCCTCGATGGTGACTGGCGCGTTGGGGTCCCCACGGTATGGGACGCCATCATCCGTCACCCCCGCGGGCACGCCGGGAATATTCGAGTCCTGCTCTTTGGCCAGCGTATAATGGGTCGCCCCCGTGTCCGCGGACGGGGACGGGGCGGCCGCGGATGTCGCGGTGGCAATGGGTTCCGGCGTAGGGGCCGACGGGGTGGGGGAAGGGCTCCCCTGCCCACAGGAGGCCACGAGAAGGACGAACAGTCCGAGAAGAAGGAGCGTGAACCAGATGGATTTGCGTGTAAACATTGCTGAACTCTCCTCTACCGGCGTCATGGGACCGCCGGGGATGTGCCGTGTCGTTATTTTACACGTCTTTGCATTGTATGCATACGGAGGGGATTGGGAAAATAGACGCATGATGCTAAAATGCGGCGTTGTGAGAAGGGGAGTGGGCCCTGATTAGAGCCCGCACAGGACCGGAAGGATACGGTTGACAGACATTTTGTACGGCGAGATTCTGTCCGGACTTCCGAAGTCTCGCAGATCTCGGAAGTCCGGACGGGCAAGGAGGGATGTCATGCCGGGGATTGTGTGTGCCATACGCGGCGGTCCTCGCAGCGAGAGGACGATTGAGGAGGCCATTGAGTTGGCCCGGCGCACGGGGGAACCCCTGTACTTTTTGTACGTGGTGAACTTGGATTTCCTCAGCCACAGCGCGAGCAGCCGGGTACACACCTTGTCCGAGGACATGCGGGAGATGGGGGAGTTCATCCTCGCGTCCGCAAAGGCGAAAGCCCGGCGCAAAGGGGTCGACGCGCATACGGTGGTCCGTCAGGGCCGGGTGGCCGATGAGATCCTCCGGCTGGGGAAAGAGGTCGGCGCGCACTACATTATCATCGGCCGACCTCGCGAGGGCCACGAGGATAATGTGTTCGAGGAGACCGCGTTGAGCGAGTTCGAACGTCGCGTCCGAGAGGAGTTGGGCGCCCAATTGATCACCGTGCGCGAGGAGGGGAAGTGAACACACGTCGCGTGAGTCGCCATCGCATGGGCACATACGTGCGCTGGGTTCTTCCCGTGTTCGTCATCGCCGCATTCTTCCTGACCGGCCTCCCCGCCCGTTCTGCCCCCTCCACTCCCGGCCCCGTCCTCGTGGGCCGCGTGTCCGACCGGGAGGGGCGTCCTGTGGAGGGCGCGCGGGTGACCTTGTGGGCCGGGGAGCGCGTCATCGGGGAGGCCGAAACGCAGGCGGATGGGAGTTTCACCCTGCCCCTTTCCTCTCCGCCCCTCGTGGACGCGCACCTGCGCGTCGAGCGCGCGCATTACCACAGTGTGCGCGTCCCCCTGCCCGAGGAGAAGTTGAGGGAAGGAAGGGCGGGAGAAGCCCTCCTGGTCGGTGACATTCGTCTGGAACGTCGCAGGACGCCGGCATTCTGGGCCACGCTCCTCATTTTCCTCCTCATGCTGGCGCTCATTGCCAGCGGTCGCCTGCACAACACGATGGCCGCACTCGTGGGCACAAGCCTCATCTTCCTCGTCAGCTACCTGGGCCGTCTCATCCTCCCCGACCTGTTCATCTTCGATTTCGAGGACGCGGTCCACTTTATCGACTGGGAGGTGATCTTCCTCGTCATGGGGATGATGATCTTCATCGCCATTGTGGAACGCACGGGGATATTCCAGTGGCTGGCCTTCGCTGCGTATCGTCTGGCCCGGGGCCGGGCCTGGCTTTTGCTCCCCATCCTCATGGCAATCACGGGGGTCGCGTCCGCATTTCTGGACAACGTGACGACGATGCTCCTCATGGCTCCCATTTCGGTGGAGATCGCGCTGGCCCTGAACATGAACCCCCTGGCCCTCCTCGTCCCCGAGGTCATGGCGTCCAACGTCATGGGGGTAAGCACGCTCATCGGTACGCCGACGAACATTCTCATTGCTTCGTACGCTCACATCACCTTCGACGAGTTCATCGTCCATTTGACGCCCGGCGTGCTGCTGGCCTTCATCGGTCTCGTCATCTACAGCGAGGTGGTGTACTGGAACGACCTGAAGGCCGCGGCCCTCCTCTCCCCTGAGCTGGTGCAGACCCTGGCGGAACACGCCCACATCACCGATCCGGTGGCCCTGCGCAAGGCCGGGTGGATCGGCGCGGGGATGTTGCTCCTCTTCGTCTTGGGGGAACAAATCCACATTGTGCCGGCCGTCACCGCGCTCATCGGCGCCACGGCCCTCCTCCTCTGGGTTCGTTTGGACATCGAGGAGATGATCGAGGCCGTGGACTGGACGACGCTGGTTTTCTTCATGTCCCT